>JBEPXW010000348.1:0-3190 GCA_041641715.1 Pseudomonadota bacterium | reverse complement strand
GCCCGCGTCCATGCGCCCGATGCAGCCGATGCGGAAGCTGTCCACCACGGTAAGCTTGCCGGGATAGATGATGAAGCCCTTCCCTTTCAGCCGGTCGTAGAATTCAACGAAGTCGAAGCGCGTGTCCGCCGGGTTGAAGAAGGTCACGATGATCGGCGAGAGCCAGCGGTCGGAGAGCAGCGTCTCGAAGCCGAGCCCGCGCATCCCCTCGACCAGCGCGTCGCGGTTGGCCGCGTAGCGCGCGCCGCGCGCCGCCACCCCGCCCTCGGCCTCGTGCAGCTTCAGCGCCTCGAGGAAGGCGGCGACCGTGTGCGTCGGCGGCGTGAAGCGCCACTGGCCGGTGCGCTCCATGTAGGCCCATTGGGCGTGGACATCGAGGCTGAGCGAATGGCTCCGCCCCTTCGCCGCCTCGAGCGCCGCGCGCGTGGCGATCACGAATCCGAAGCCCGGCACTCCCTCGATGCACTTGTTGGCCGACGAGACCATCGCCTCCGCCCCGAGCTTGCCGAGATCGAGGGGCAGCGCGCCGAAGGCGCTCATGGAATCGACGAGCAGCTTCCGCCCCTTCGCCCGCGTCACCTCGGCGATCTCCTCGAGCGGGTTGAGGATCCCCGAGCTGGTCTCGCAATGCACCACGACGACATGGCTGAGCGCCGGGTCGGCGTCGAGCGCGGCGGCCACCTCCGCGCCGCGCGGCGGCAGGTAGTCGCCCTTGTCGATCGCGGTGTAGGCGCGGCCGAGATAGTCCAGCGTCTCGGCGATGCGCTGGCCGTAGGCGCCGTTCATCAGCACCAACGCCCTGGCGTCGCGCGGCAGGAACGAGCCCAGCATCGCCTCGACGGCGAAGGTGCCCGAGCCCTGGATGGGCACGCAGTCGAGATCCCCCTCGCCGGCCATCGCGACGAGCCTCCGGCGCACCTCCGCGGTGATCGCCCGGAACTCGCCGTCCCACGAACCCCAGTCGCGGAGCATCGCCTCCTTGACGGAGAATGCGGTGGTCAGCGGGCCGGGCGTGAGGAGATAGGGCTCGCCCTGCGCGGGCGGCGGGAAGCCGCCGTCCGGGGGCGGCCGGTTGCGAGACGACATGGGCGGCCTCCTCGGGGACGCGGTGGACGGCGGCGATCCTCGGGGGATTCCTTCCATATGTAAAATCGTTATTTTGGATGGCGTCGATAGAAATTCCCGATATATTGAACGCCCCGATCCGGGGGCTTCCCGATGCGCTACGTCCAGCTCCGCGCTTTCCACCACGTCGCCATCCACGGCGGCTTCTCGCGCGCGGCCGAGGCGTTGCATCTGACCCAGCCCGCGATCTCGGACCAGGTCAGGAAGCTCGAGGAGGAGTACGACGTCGTCCTCTTCAATCGCCGCAAGAAGCAGGTCGTCCTCACCGAGTCCGGCCAGCAGCTCCTCGAGATCACGCGACGGCTCTTCGAGATCGAGAAGCAGGCGCACGAAATGCTCGCCGAGTCGCGGGCGCTGCGGTCGGGCGCGCTGCGCATGGTCGCCGACTCGGTGCACCACGCGGTGTCGATCCTCGGCCGCTTCCGCGAGCGCTACCCCGGCATCGAGCTGACCATCCGCAGCGGCAACTCCGAGGCCGTCATCGCCCAGCTCTACGACTACGAGGCCGAGCTCGGCATCCTCGGCGAGGTGCCGGCGGGGCGCGACTTCGTGGTCATTCACCTGAGCTCGACGCCGCTCATCGCCTTCACCGCCGCGGGCCACCCGCTCGCCCGCCGCCGCTCCGTCACGCTCGCCGAGCTCGCCGGCCGGATGCTGGTCCTGCGCGAGCGCGGCTCCAAGACCCGCCAGCACATCGAGGCGGCCGCCGAGGTGCGCGGGATAGCGCTCAAGGCCACCATCGAGGCCGAGGGCCGCGAGGCGGTGCGCGAGATCGTCGCCGAGAGCGGCGGCGTCGGGGTCGTCTCGGCCGCCGAGTTCGGCCAGGACTCCCGCCTCGTGCCGATCCCCATCGCGGACTGCGACGCGGTCATGGAGGAGGCGCTGATCTGCCTGCGCGAGCGCGCGAACAGCAAGCTGATCCGCGCCTTCCTGGATCTCGCCCGCGAAACCGTGGCGGTCCCCGAGCCCGCCGCCGCGCGCTGATCGGCGCCGCGAGGCGCCGGGCCGCGGACGACGTCCGAATGGAAATGCAAATCTTTTCAAAAGGTTAGGCAGGCGTCCAAATTTGGACGCCCGGCGCGGTCGGCGCCGGAGCGGAGCGCGCCGGCGTCACTCGGTCTGCGACTCCGCCAGCCGGCTCTCCAGCAGGTCGCCGCTCTCGGCGAGGATCGGGTAGGCGATGGCGGCGAAAAGCGAGTTGACCTGCTTCAGGGCCCGGATCGTCTCGAGGTGGATCTCGGAGGTCTCGACGCTCTCGACCGAGCCGGTCTGGAGGCGGCGAAGGTGGTGGTTCTGGCTCCTCAGCTCCAGCTCGCGCATGCGGTCCTTCTCGCGGATCAGCTCCCGCGCGGAGTCGCGGTCGCCCGAGACCAGCACGTTGAGCGCAAGCTGGATGTTGGCGAGCACCTGGGCGTGCAGGTCGGTCAGCTCGCGCCAGCCCTCCTGCGAGAACACGAGTCGCTTCTCGCAGCGCTCGACGGCGAGCTTGAGCAGGTTCTTGGACACCAGGTCGCCGACATGCTCGAGATTGATGGCGAAGTTCGCCAGCATCATCGCCCGCTGCGCCTCGTCCGACGTCATCTCGCCGCGGTTCAGCTCCACGAGGTAGAGCTTGATGTCCGAGTGCGCCTTGTTGACCTCCTGGTCGAGCCGGCGCAACTCCTTGGCGCGCTCCTTGACCCGGTCGCGGTCGTCGGTCTCGTAGAGCTCGATGACGGGGCGCAGCATCACCTCGATGATCTCGCTCATGCGCAGGATCTCGCGCGTCGCGCTGGCGAGCGCGAGCCGCGGCGAATGCAGCACCGATCGGTCGAGCGTGCTGACCCGGCCCGCCAGCAGGTCGTTCTCTCCTGCCGGCGCCGCGGGGTCCGGCAGGATGCGCGCGAGCGCCGTCCCGACGAGGCCGACGAGCGGCAGGCAGGCGACGACGATCACCAGGTTGAACGCCACGTGCAGCATGACGATCTGCTCCGCCGCGCCCGGGCCCGCGAGCCCGACGGGGAAATCGACGCTGGCGAAGACGAGCAATGCCAGCACGGCCCCCGTGCCGCGGCAGGCGAGGTTC
>JBEPXW010000347.1:0-3190 GCA_041641715.1 Pseudomonadota bacterium | reverse complement strand
CCTCGTCCTCGACGCGGCGGGTCAGCTCGTCGACCGTGTCCGCGTCGCTCCAGACCGCGATCCGCATAACCGGCCAGGCGTCCTGCTCCGCCTTTACGACGTAAAGGTCCTCGACGCCGTCCGGCAGCCGCGAGACCACGCGGCTCACCGCCTCGCGGACGTCGTTCGCGGCGGTGGCGAGGTCGACGTCCGGCCTGAACTCGGCGTGCATGCGGAAATTGTTCTCCTCGGACGAGGACTCGACCGAGATCACGCCGCTGACCCGGGCCACGGCGCCCTCGACAATCGACGTCACCTCGGCGTCGATCGTCTCCGGTGAGGCGCCGGGATAGTTGGCGCGCACAGAGACGATGGGCCGGTCGACGTCGGGCAACTCGCGCACCTCGACGCCCATCAGGGCACCGATGCCGGCGATGATGATGAGCAGGTTCATCACCGCGGCGAGGTAAGGCCGCCGGACGCTGAGGCCGGGCAGGCCTCCCGAGTCCGTCGGCGTCCGGGCGTCGCGGTTCATGACGTGCCCTCGCCGGCGCCGCCGATCACGGAGACGCGCTCGCCCGGCGAGAGGCGCTGCGTGCCCTCGACCACGACCCGGTCGCCCTGCGTCAGCGGGCCGTCCACCAGCACCTCTCCGGCGCGGCGGCGGACGAGATCGACATCGACGCGCTCGGCGGCGCCGTCGGTGATGCGCCAGACGAAGAGCGACTCGCGCGAGAACTGGACCGCCAGCTCGGGCACAACCGGAAAGGACTCGCCCGGCAGCTCGAGACCGATTGTGAAGGAGGCGCCGGGGCGCAGGCGGTCCTCCGGGTTGGGGATGGCGACGCGCACGCGGGCGGTGCGGCTCTCCGGATCGACGCGGCTGTCGATGGCCGAGACGGTGCCTTCGAAGGCCCGCCCCGGGGCGGAGGGCGTGCGGGCGGAGACGGTCATGCCCTCCTCGACCCGGGCGAGCTGGGCCTCCGGCAGGTCGAACCCGACGAGCAGGACGCTGCGGTCGTCGAAGGTGGCGATCGCCTCGCCGCTGTCCACCCAGTCGCCCGCCTCGACGGAGGGCAGGCCGGAGACGCCGTCGAAGGGGGCGCGCAAGGTGCGGTCTGCGAGCTCCTCGCGGGCGCGCTCGACCTCGATCCGCGCGATCTCGGCCTGCGTCGCCGCCTCGTCGAGGGTGACGGCCGCCGCGGCGCCCGTGCCCTTGAGCCGCTCGTAGCGCGCCAGCGAGCGCTCGGCCTCTGCCAGCCGCGTCTTGGCCAGCTCGAGCGCGAGGCGATGCCGCTTGTCCTCCAGGCGCAGAACGACGGCGCTATTCTCGAAGCGCCGGCCGGGCTCCAGCGCCATCTCGGCGACCTTGCCCGCGACCTCGGTGCGCAGCGTCACCGAGCGTTGCGCCCGGCCGGTGCCGACCACCTCGAGCAGGAGGTCGTCGCGCGCCGTCTCCACGGCCGCCACGATCACCGGAACGCCGTCGTCCTGCTGCGTCGCGCCCTCGGTCTTCTGCGCCGACGCCCGGCCCAGCCAGTCGAGCGCCGTCTCCTGGCCGAACCACAGCCCCGCCGCTCCTCCGAGGAGGAGCGCGGAGAGGATAATCTGCTTCCGCATCGCGACCGGACCGCGCACGCGTGCTCCTTCGCCGGCCAGTGCCCTGTCACCGTCTTGCAGGACAATAGCACCATCGCCGCCCGTGTCCCACGCGCATGCAACGCGCGCCCGCGGAACTCCCGTCGCCGGGGCGGGGCGGTTACGGCCTACTCGGCCGCGCAGGACCGGTTGTTTGGCCGGTTCCGCTCCATCCAGTCCGCGACGGCCGCGCGCTCCGCCTCCGTCAGCCGGAGGCCGAGCTTCGAGCGGCGCCAGAGCACGTCGTCGCCCGTGCGCGCCCACTCCCGGGCGGCCAGCCAGCGGAGCTCGCGCTCTGTCAGGTCCCAGCCGAACCACTGGCCGAGGTCATCGGCGCCCCGCGCGCCCTCGAGCAGGGCCTCCGCCTCCGTCCCGTAGGCCCGGCCGAGCCGGCGGGCGTGGCGCTCGCCGAGGAAGGGGAAAGCGGCGCGCAGGCGCTCCACCAGGGTCCCGAAGCCGTCGACGGGAAAGTCGCCGCCCGGCAGCGGCGCGCCCGCCGTCCACGGCCCGTCCATGGCCGGGAAATAGCCGCCGAGCCGTCTCAGCGCCGCCTCCGAGAGACGGCGGTAGGTGGTGATCTTGCCGCCAAAGACGTTGAGAAGCGGCGCATTTCCATCCTCGTCCGAGACGTCGAGCACGTAGTCCCGGGTCGCCTGCGTAGCCGAGGACGAGCCGTCGTCGTAGAGGGGGCGCACGCCCGAATAGGTCCAGACCACGTCCTCCGGCGTGACCGCTTCGCGGAAATACTCCGAGGCGGCGCGGCAGAGATAGTCGATCTCCTCGTCGGTGCAGGTGGCGCTGAGCGGGTCGCCCTCGTGGTCGCAATCCGTCGTGCCGAGGAGCGTGAAGTCCTCCTCGTAGGGGATCGCGAAGATGATCCGGCCGTCGGTCTGCTGGAAGATGTAGGGCTTGCCGTGGTCGAAGAGCTGGCGCGTCACGATGTGGCTGCCGCGCACGTGGCGCACATGCGCCGGGCTGGTGCCGTCGAGGCGGTCGCGGATCACCTCCTCGGCCCAGGGCCCCGCGGCGTTCACCAGGGCGCGGGCGCGCACGGTGCGGGTCTCGCCGGTCTCGCCGTCCGCCAGCCGGACCTCCCAAGCGCCGTCGCGGCGGCGGGCTCGCTCGCAGCGCGTCCGCGTCAGGATCACCGCGCCCCGCGCCGCCGCGTCGCGGGCGTTCAGGACCACGAGGCGCGAGTCGTCCACCCAGCAGTCCGAGTACTCGAAGCCGCGGCGGTATTCGTCTCTGAGCGGCATCCCGGCGGGGTCCGTTCGCAGATCCAGGGTCCGGGTGCCCGGCAGCTTGGAACGCCCGCCCAGGTGGTCGTAGATGAGGAGCCCCAGCCGCAGCAGCCAGGCGGGTCTCAGCCCGGCATGGTGCGGCAGCACGAAGCGGAGCGGCCAGGAAATGTGCGGCATGGCCCCGAGCAGCGTCTCGCGCTCGCGCAGCGCCTCGCGCACGAGGCGGAACTCGTAGTGCTCGAGATAGCGCAGCCCGCCGTGGAACAGCTTGGTCGAGGCGGAGGATGTCGCCTGCGCGAGGTCGCCCTGCTCGGCCAGCACCACGCTCAGGC
>JBEPXW010000346.1:0-3190 GCA_041641715.1 Pseudomonadota bacterium | reverse complement strand
GCGTTTCCGCCTCGCCTCGCTCGAAAGCGACCCCGCCCTGATGGCGCTGGCCCGCGACGACGCGCGCCTGGTCATGACGCGCGATCCGGAGCTGACGGGCGAACGCGGCGAGGCATTGAGAACGCTTCTGTATCTCATGGAGCGGGACGCCTCCGTCCGTCTTATGCGCGGGGCATGAGGCCCTTCCGGGGTGTAGGCCCCATCGAAATGGCCACCCCCTGGCGAACCAAAGAAGAACGTTTGTTCTAAAATTGTTCTTGACTTTTAACCGCCGGTGAGCAGAACATTCCGGGAACAGAACGGAACGTGAATCAGTGGGAGGCCCTTATGGCCATGCTCGTCAAAGCCCGCCGTTACGCCGCTCAGGCTCCGCGCGAGGCGCTCGTCGACGCTCTCGGTTTTGCCGGGGTATGCGCCCTGATCTTCGCCGGTTTCACGGTTCCGGCCTTCCTCTGAGGTTTCGCCTGCGGTCCAGGGCGGGACGCCGATCGTCGTCGACCCCCGACGATCCATTTGCCGGTCCCTCGCGGCAACCCCGGTCCGGCGACCCCACCTCGCCGGCTCCCGCGCGTCCCCGCTGACTGGAGCGCTACTGGCCGCCTCCCGAAAGGGCAGGCGGCCTTTTTTTGCGACATCCGTATCTCGGGCGACGCGGAGCGGCCGAAATCGAAATCAGCCACACTCTGACGTGCCGGCTCCGGGCTAATTGGTGTGTGCGTGTCCGATGGTGTTCAGATGGGCGTGGCCGGTGGCAGTGCCGAATGAGATGAAGCTGCACCGGCGCGGCATTCAAAGGTTGCGTTCATTGTCCGGCGACGGCCGGCGGCAGGGCCGGTGCCGCCACTCGTGCTGCTGGCGATCGACGGATTCCCGCCATTGCTTCGACAGGAGAGGGCTGCGGGCGCTCCATTCTCGGGCCAGCCACTGTCCCCTGCATATTTCGCAGAATCTATATTATGTAAAATACGATATCTAGCTCGACAAAACGGTTGAGGCGTTTTTTTGGCTATATAGTGCTAAGTTAGCAGTCATTCTTCAACCACTCTACTATGCCCAGTCCGATCACTCGCCCCGAGTCCTCCTGAATGAAATGCGAGCCCCGCACGGTCATCTCGCTCTGGTTGGGAAACCCGCGCGCCGTCTCCCGCATGGGCCCGACAAGGATCGCCCCGGGCTCGGCATTGACGAAGAGCTTCGGCACGTCCGAAACGCTCAGCCACTCGGCATAAGCCCCGACGATCTCGGCGACGTCCGCCGGCTCCCCGTCGAGCGGGATTTCCCGCGGCCAGGTCAGCGTCGGCCGGCGGTCCTCGCCCGGCGCGGCGAATGGCCGGCGATATTCCGCCATCTCGTCGTCGCTCAGGCTGCGTAGGATCGAGCCCGGCAGGATCCGCTCGACGAAGACGTTCTTCTCGAAGATCATCGACTCGCCCGCGTCCGAGCGCAGCGCCTGGAAGAGCCCGCGGATGCCCTCGGGCCACTCGTCCCAGCGCATCGGCCGGACGATCGCCTCCATGTAGGCGATGCCGCGCACGCGCTCGGGGTGCCGGTGCGCCCAGTGGAAGCCGAGCGCAGAGCCCCAGTCGTGAATCACCAGCGTGAGCTTGCCCTCGGGGATCACCGCCTCGATCCAGGCGTCCAGGTAGTCCCGGTGCTCGACAAAGCGGTACGAGTCCGGGCCGGGCGCCCCGAGCTTCTCGCTGTCGCCCATGCCGATCAGGTCCGGCGCGATCAGCCGCCCCGCGCCCTCCATCGCCGCCATCACCTCGCGCCAGAGGAATGACGACGTCGGATTGCCGTGCAGGAAGAGCACCGGCGCGCCCTCGCCGCTCTCCACATGCGCCATGCGCTTGCCGAGCACGGTGGTGAATCGCTTGCGCTCGCTCCAGTCCGTCATCCCGTGCTCCCTTGGCGAGGTTTCGCTCCGATCATCCCCGTGATCGATGGCCCGCGCGGTTTGCGTCGGCGCCGGCCTCAAGTATAGCAGAACACCCGTGACGCCACGACCGAGAGCCCGCCGCCGATGACCGAGACGCTGATTGAGAACCTCGCCGAGCTTCCCCGCTACGCGCCGCCCGGCCACAGCGGCACGGAGAACGCGCGCCTCGTGACGAAGGAGATCGCCGGCGGCCGCTTCGAGATGGTGCACGGCCGCCTCCAGCCCGGCGGCCATGCCGCGCGCCACCACCATGCCGAGACCTTCCAGGCCATGTTCGTCCTCGCCGGCGTGGCCGATGTGGCCCTCGGCGACGCGCCCCCGCGGCGCTGCGGCCCCGGCGACATCGTCCGCATCCCGCCCGGCCTCGACCATGAGGTGACAAGCCTCGGCCCCGACCCGCTCGAGCTCATCCTCGTCTATTCGCCGCCGCTCTCGCCATGATCCCGCTGCTCGAGGGCATCCGCGTCATCGATCTCACATCCGTGGTGATGGGCCCCTTCGCCACCTACCAGCTCGGCGCGCTCGGCGCCGACGTGATCAAGGTGGAGCCGCCCGGCGGCGAGGCCGTCCGCCATATCGCCCCCGCGCGGCACCCGGCCATGGGCGCGATGTTCCTGAACGTCAATCGCGAGAAGCGCAGCCTCGCCCTCGACCTGAAGCAGGCGGAGGCCCGCGCCGTTCTCGACCGCGTGATCGCCACGGCGGACGTGCTCGTGCACAACATCCGCCGCCCGGCCGCGCGGCGCCTCGGCATCGACCCTGAGACGCTGAAGGCGAAGCATCCGCGCCTCATCCACTGTGCCGCCATCGGCTTCGGCAAGGGCGGGCCTTACGCCGACAACGCGGCTTACGACGATGTCGTGCAGGGGCTTTCCGGCTTCGCCGCCATGAACCAGGACGAGCACGGCACGCCGCGCTACGTCCCCCAGATCATCGTCGACAAGATCTCGGCGCTCTTCATCGTCGAGGGTGTCCTCGCCGCGCTCCTCCACCGTGAGCGCACCGGCGAGGCGCTGGCCTTCGAGGTGCCGATGATGGAGTGCGCCGTGCATTTTTTGACGGCCGAGCACCTTGCCGGACAGATCTTCGACCCGCCGCTGGGGCCGCCGGGCTACAAGCGCCTCCTGAACCCCTACCGTCGCCCTTACCCCACGAAGGACGGCTATATCGGCGTGCTGCCCTACGCCGAGAAACACTGGATCAAGTTCATGGAGGTGGTCGGCCGCGCCGACGTGGCCGAGCAGCCCTGGT
>JBEPXW010000345.1:0-3196 GCA_041641715.1 Pseudomonadota bacterium | reverse complement strand
GGTGATGGGCACGCGGCAGGTGTTCTTCGCCGTGCTCGCCACGACGGCCACGCTGATCGCCGTGTTCGTCCCGATCTCCTTCCTGCCCGGCACGGCGGGGCGGCTCTTCACCGAGTTCGGCTTCGTCCTCGCGATCACCGTGGCGATCTCCTCCTTCGTGGCGCTCAGCCTCGTGCCGATGCTGGCCTCGCGGATCGGCAACCTCGGCGAGGAGGGCGGCGCGGCGGCGCCCGTGGGCCGGGGCCTCGCGCGGGCCTACGAGGCGATCCTGCGGCCCCTGCTGCGCGCGCCGCTGGTGACGCTCACCGGCGCGGCGCTCGTGGCTGGGACGGCGAGTATCGTCTACGGCCAGCTCGGCGAGGAGCTGGTGCCGCCCGAGGACCGGGGCGAGGTGACCGTGCGCCTCCAGGGCCCGGACGGCACCGGGCTCGACCACACCGATCGCCAGGTCGAGCAGGTCGAGGCGATGTTCCGCCCCTGGGTCGAGCGCGGCGTCGCCGAGGGCATCTACTCGATCACCGGCAGCTGGGACCCGAACCGCGGCACCATCGGCGCGCGGCTGATCCCCTGGGACGACCGCGAGGTGGCGCAGGCGGAAATCCAGGCCGACATCCGGCCGCAGCTGGCACGGATCGCAGGCGCCCAGGCGCGGATCTCCGGCGGGAACAGCCTTGGCCTCCGGGGCGACTCAGGCGGCGGGCTGTCGATGGCGCTTCTCGGGCCCAGCTACCCGGAGATCGCGGAAGCGGCGGAGACCTTCGCCCGGCGGCTCGAGGAGATCCCCGGCATCTCGGAGATCCGCGTGCAGTACCAGGCGACCCAGCCCCAGCTCTCGATCAACATCGACCGGACGCGGGCCGCCGACCTCAACGTGCCGATGACAGAGCTTTCCACGACGCTGCGCGCCCTCGTCGACGAAGACGAGGTGGCTGAGCTCACCATCAACGACCAGGCGGTGCCGATCATCCTGCAGTCGAAGGCCGGCGCCGTGCGCGACCCGGCGGACCTCCTGAACCTCTATGTCCGCGCCGAGGGCGGCGGGCTGGTGCCGCTCTCGCAGCTCGTCGGCTTCTCCGAGGAGGGCGTCGCGGCCGAGCTCGACCGCCACGGCCAGCGCCGCGCCATCGAGATCGACGCCAACCTAGCGCCCTCGCTCCCCCTCGCCGAGGCGGTCGAGCAGACCCGCGCGCTGGCGCAGGAGACGCTGCCGGGCGGAATCGGGCTCCTTTTCCTCGGCAACGCGGCGACGCTCGAGGAGACCTCGGCCGAGCTGAGCGCGACCTACATCATCGCCCTGGTCGTGGTCTTCCTCGTCCTCCTCGCCCAGTTCGAGAGCCTCACCAGCGCCATCGTGGTGATGGTGACGGTGCCCTTCGGCGTCTGCGCCGCCATCTATGCCCTGTGGCTGACGGGCACGACGATCAACGTCTTCAGCCAGATCGGCGTGCTCATGCTGATCGGCATCATGGCAAAGAACGGCATCCTGCTGGTGGAGTTCGCCGACCAGCTCCGCGACCGCGGCTGGACCGTCCTCGAGGCCGCGGCCGAGGCGGCGCGCGTGCGGCTGCGCCCGATCACCATGACGCTCTGCTCCACCGTGCTGGCCGGCCTGCCCCTGATCCTGAGCGGCGGCCCCGGCGCCGAGGCCCGCGCGGCGATCGGCTGGGTGGTGTTCGGCGGCCTCGGCCTGGCTGCCGCCTTCACCCTCTTCCTCGCGCCCGCGGCCTATGCGCTGATCGCCGGCGTCTCCGGCCCGCGCGCGGCCGGCGGCGAGACGCTCGAGGCGGAGCTCGCCGCGCAGCGCTTCCCGCGCGCCGCCGAGTAGGCCGGGACATCGGTTACGGGGTCCACCGATCGGGGACAATCGGGGCCTGCGCCCGGCGTTCACACGTCGAATTTGGAAACCGATTCGATAAATTATCGAAAATCAACGTCTTAGACCCCTTCGCACACATGCGGACCCCCTTTGCGGCGACTCTCAGCCCTCACCTGTCGCGCAGTTGTTCGGCCATGGGAGCCCGGCGCCCTCAAGCGGCGGATAGGCGACGGTATCCGCGGGATCGCGTCCCGCCGCGCGCGTCAGCGCGGCGGGGAACTGCCGCGTCCAGGGCCGGGTGACGCCGGGCCAGTCGCGCCTCGGGTCGTAGCCGGGATCGTCGAGCGCCCCGGCCGGCGCCCGGGGAAAGGCCGTCGCGGCGTGCGTCGGATTCGTCGCGCTGGCGAGCAATTGCTGATGCGTCCGGACCGCCGCCAGCGCGCCCAGATAGCGCCCCCAGACGCCGTCCGCCTCCCAGTGGATGCCGAGATAGCCGCGCGACTCGTTCGCGGCGGCGATCAAATCGCGGATCGAGTCGAAGGCCAGCGCGCGCGACGTGCCATCCGGGTTCGTCAGGGCGCTCCAGACGTCCGGATCGGCCGAGGCCGCGGTCACCCGCAACCCGAGCGGGTCGTCGACATGCTCGGCGAGGATCATCGCCAGCGTCAGGTAGGCCGCCGGGGTGAAAGCTGCGTGGCCGGACGGGTAGGCCGGGAAGGGCGGCGTCGGTCCGAGCGACTCCCAGCGCCAGCCGGCGGGCGCGCGTGCGTGCTCCGCGAACGCCGTGTTCATCGCGGTCACGGGGCGCAGAATGTCGTGCCGGTACTTCTCGCGCCAGGTCAGGATGCCCGCCGTCGACATGGCGGACCAGACGAGGAACTGCGCCCGCGCCGCCTCGTCCACCGGCAGGTCGCGATAGGCAATCACCGCGGTGATCGCGTTGCCCGCCTCGGCGGGCGGGCCGGAGGCGGAAGCCTCGAAAAACCATCCGGTGAGGGCCTGGCCCTCCGTGCGGCAGGGCGAGTCGACCGCGCCGTACTTGCCGACGGCCTCCAGCGCGGCCCACCAGTCCGGCGAGGCATAGGCCGGGAAGGGCGGGACACGGGCTTCCTCGCGGCCGAGCCGGGGCAGCGGCGGGACGAGCCCGATGCCGGGCGCGACCGGGACGTAGTCGTTGAAGGGCCGCCGCTCGAGGTGGTCGGGCGCCGGAGTGACCTGCCAGGCCTGTCGCGGATCGTAGTCCGGGGCCGGGTCCCGTGGCGCGATCTCCGCTCGGAACTCCGCCGGCGTGATCCCGCCGACCCGCGCGGGCTCGAGTCGGGGAAAGGCCGCGATCACGGCCTCGGCGGCCCGCTCGCCCCGGCGCACGCCCCGCGCGAT
>JBEPXW010000344.1:0-3206 GCA_041641715.1 Pseudomonadota bacterium | reverse complement strand
GTGACGGGCAAGAAGCGCGTCGCCGGCGTGGAGATCGGGCGCATCACCGCGAGCGGCCAGATGGGCGGCACCGCCGAGCGCATCGACTGCGATCTCGTGGCGATGTCCGGGGGATGGTCCCCCGTCGTGCATCTCTACTCGCACGCCGGCGGGAAGCTCGCCTGGGACGGGGAGCGGGCGATGTTCCGGCCGGCGCCCGACCACGGCGCCCCGCTCGGCCCGGACGGCCGGGCGAACACGCTCTGCAGCGGCGCGGCCAACGGCCATCTGGCGACCGCCGAGATCATCGCCGACGCCACTGCCGCAGGGCGCCGCGCCGCCGAAGAGGCCGGCCACGCTCCCGGCGCGGATGATGGCGCCCCAGAGGTGTCCGAGCCGGCGGAAGCCCCGCTGCGGGCACACTGGTTCATCCCCTCGCGCGGCAAGCACATCCACGGCACGAAGCACTTCGTCGACTACCAGAACGACGTCACGGCGGCGGATGTGCGCCTCGCCGTGCGCGAAGGCTACGAGAGCGTCGAGCACACCAAGCGCTACACCACCCTCGGCATGGCGACGGACCAGGGCAAGACCTCGAACATCAACGGCCTCGCGATCCTCGCCGACGAGCTCGGCGCGCCGATCCCGGAGGTCGGGACCACCACCTTCCGCCCGCCCTACACGCCGATCTCATTCGGTGCGATCACCGGCACGGCGCAGGGAAAGCTGTTCAAGGCGATCCGCCAGTCGCCCATGCACGACTGGCACGCGGCCCATGGCGCCGATTTCGAGCCCGTCGGCGACTGGTTCCGTCCCTATTGCTACCGGCGCGCGGGCGAGGACCGGCGCGCGGCGGTCACGGGCGAGATCCTGAACGCGCGGCAGAAGGTGGGGATGCTGGACGCGTCCACGCTTGGCAAGATCGCCGTCAAGGGGCCTGACGCAGCGCGGTTCCTCGACCTCGTCTACACCAACATGATGTCGACTCTGAAGGTCGGGCGCTGCCGCTACGGCCTGATGTGCAACGAGAACGGCTTCCTGTTTGATGACGGCGTCGTCGCACGGGTGGCGGAGGACGAGTTCCTGTTGCACACCACCTCCGGCGGCTCGGACCGCGTCCACGCCCATCTCGAGGAGTGGCTGCAGACCGAGTGGTGGGACCTCGAGCTCTACACGGTCAACGTCACGGACCAATGGGCCCAGATCGCCGTCGCCGGCCCCAACGCCCGTAAGGTCGTCGAGGCGGTGGGCACGGACGTGAACATCGCTGCCGAGGCCCTGCCCTTCATGAGCTTCGCCGAGGGCGAGGTCGCCGGGCACCCGGCGCGGGTCTTCCGCATCTCCTTCTCCGGCGAGCTGGGTTTCGAGATCGCCACCCCGGCCAACAACGGCCTCGCGCTCTGGGAGGCGCTGCTCGAGGCCGGCGAGGCGCATGGGGTAATGCCCTACGGCACCGAGGCGCTGCACGTCATGCGCGCCGAGAAGGGCTTCATCATGATCGGCGACGAGACCGACGGCACGGTGATTCCGCAGGATCTCGGCCTCGACTGGGCGGTCTCGAAAAAGAAGACGGACTTCATCGGCAAGCGCGCGCAGGAGCGGAGCTACCTGACACGGCCCGATCGCCTTCAGCTCGTCGGGCTCATGACCGAAGACCCGAAGGAGGTGCTGGCCGACGGCGCCCATGCCGTCACCGAGGTCAAGCCGCTCGGCCAGAAGATGCGGACGATCGGCCACGTCACCTCCAGCTACTTCTCGCCGACGCTCGACCGCTCGATCGCCATGGCGCTGATCGAGCGCGGACGCGAGCGTATAGGCGAGACCCTGAGCTTCCCCTTCGAGGGCAACAAGGTGGTCAAGGCACAGGTCGTCGAGCCGGTCTTCTACGACAAGGAAGGAGCCCGCCAGAATGTCTGAGCCACGCTCCGCCCTGGACCGCGCGGCCGCCGGCGCCGGCCAAATGATCCGGATCGAGGACCGCGGGCCCGTGGGCCAGGTGACCCTGCGGGGCGACCTGGAGTCGGACACGGTGAAGGCCGCCGTGCGGGCGGCCACCGGAGTCGACACGCCCGGCCCGCTCAAGGCTGCCTTCGACGGCATAAGGGGAGCCGTCTGGATGTCGCCGGACGAGCTCCTGCTGTTCACCGCCTACGACCAGGCGGAGGAAATGGTCGAGGGGCTCGAGGCCGCGCTCTCCGGCGTCCATCACATGGTGATCGATGTCTCCGACGCGCGCGCGGCGATCACCCTCGAGGGCGACGGCGCTCGGGAGGTGCTCGCCAAGGGCGCACCCGTCGACCTCGCCGACGCGGCCTTTCCCGTCGGCACGGCCCGTCGCACCCACATCGGCGGCATCGCCGTCGCCTTCTGGCGGAGAAGCGAGACAGAGTGGGAGATCGTCTGCCTTCGCTCCTTCGCCCGGCACCTGTTCGACTGGCTGGTCCAGACCTCGCGCGAAGGAAGCGAGGTCGGAGGCTTCTGACATCCGGATTCTTCGCAGCTGCGAAAAGCGGCTATGCGAATTTGGCGGATCTCATCGGCTGAGGGCTCCCTATCTTTTCGGAAGACGGCGGCGGTGAACCGCATCGCCGCCTTTTCGGAACAGCCGAAGAGAGGCAAGCCAAGTGACTGATCACACGAGACGAACCGAACCGTACTTCCCGACGCAGGAAGAGGTCGACCGGATCTGCGCCCAGGCGCGGCAGATGCGCGCCACGGCGATGCGGAACGCCATGGCGAGGGCCTGGCGGGTGCTGCGCCGCGGCATGACCCGCAAGGAATCCGCCCGCACTCTGCGTCACGCCTGAGCGCCGTTTCCGGCCCCCTCGGGTCGGGCGCCCCAGGAGAGCCGGCGGGCGGCGACGCGCCTGCGCCGTGCGTGTCCACGGATCCGGCTACAGAGAAATCGTCCGAAAATCAATAGGTTGACCCCGTGTCCACGCGTGGACACCCTTCCCGGTGGCAGCCTGAGACTGCCTCCGCTCGTCTGTTCAGGCGCCAGCGGAGACCCCCTGGACGGCGCCCGCCCTTTCAAATTCCGGCGGACCGCGCTAGCAGGGCCGCGACCGTCCGGAGCCCCGCGCATGACCGCCACGACCAGCCGCCGCCCCACCGTCAAGCTGCGCCCCAACAAGGGCCGCCGGCTGGCCGAGGGCGCGCCCTGGGCCTTCGCCGACGAGGTCGCCCTCGACCGGCGCACCCGGTCGCTCGAGCCCCGCACGCTGGTG
>JBEPXW010000343.1:0-3207 GCA_041641715.1 Pseudomonadota bacterium | reverse complement strand
CCTCGCCACGGTCGGCGCGCCGCAGGTGCCGGCGTTGGAGCTCTCCGACGGCTCCGTGATCGCCGAGTCGGTCGCCATCTGCCGCTACCTCGAGGCGCTCCGCCCCGAGCCCAACATGCTGGGCCACGACATCATGGAGCAGGTCGAGATCGAGATGTGGCAGCGCCTCGTCGAGTTCCGCCTGTTCCTCACCGTCGCCGCCTGCTTCCGCCACACCAACCCGCATCTCGCCGTGCTCGAGGACCAGTGCCCGGACTGGGGCGAGGTCAACCGCGGGCGGCTGCACGCCCGCCTCGGCGAGCTCGACGGCCGCCTCGTGGGCCGCGACTGGATCGCCGCCGACCGACCGACCATCGCCGACGTCACCGCCGTCGTCGCCGTCGATTTCCTGCGCGTCATCAAGTACGAGGTGCCGGAGGAGTACGCCAGCCTCCGCGCCTGGCACGAGCGCATGAAGGCGCGCCCCTCCACCGCGATGCCGGGGAAGGGATGACGAACCCGCTTCTCGGCGCCTGGGAGACGCCCTTCGGCCTGCCGCCCTTCGCGGCGATCGAAGAGGCGCATTTCCGCCCCGCCTTCGACGCTGCCATGGTCGAGCACCGGGCCGAGATAGAGGCGATCGCCACGGACGCGGCACCGCCGGACTTCGCCAACACCGTCGAGGCGATGGAGCGGTCGGGGCAGGCGCTCCACCGTGTCTCCGCCGTCTTCTTCAACCTCTGCGGCACCGACGCCACCGACAGGCTGATGGCGATCCAGCGCGAGGTGGCGCCGCTGCTGGCGGCGCACCGCAGCGCGATCCTGATGGACCCGCGCCTTTTCGCCCGCATCGAGGCGGTGGATGGGGCGGGCCTCGACGCCGAGCCGGCGCGCGTGCTCGAGCTCTACCGGCGCATGTTCGTCAAGGCCGGGGCGCAGCTCGAGGGCGAGGCGCGGGAACGCATGGCCGCGATCATGCAGCGCCTCGCCGAGCTCGGCACCGAGTTCGGCCAGAACGTTCTCAGGGACGAGCAGGACTGGGCGCTGTTCCTGGAACGGGACGACCTCGCCGGCCTGCCCGACTTCCTCGTCGCGGCGGCCGCCCGCGAGGCGAAGGCGCGGGGCCGCGAGGGCGCCTACGCGATCACCCTCGCACGGTCCTCGGTCGAGCCCTTCCTCACCTTCTCGGCCCGGCGCGACCTGCGCGAGACCGCCTGGCGGGCCTGGGTCAGCCGGGGCGAAGCGACGAACTGGCCGCTTGTCGAGGAGATCCTCAGGCTCAGGCAGGAGCGCGCGCGGCTCCTCGGCTTCGCCGACTTCGCCGAACTGCGGCTGCACGACCAGATGGCGAAGACGCCCGGGCGCGTCCGCGACCTGCTCGACGCCGTCTGGGGCCCGGCGAAGCGGCGCGCGGGCGAGGAGGCCGAGGCGCTCGCCGCGCTCGCCGCCGAGGAGGGCGCCAATATCGAGATCGCCCCCTGGGACTGGCGCCACTACGCCGAGAAGCTGCGCCAGCGCCGCCACGAGATCGCCGAGGGCGAGGTCGAGCCCTATCTCGCCCTCGACCATGTCATCGCCGCCGCCTTCGACGTGGCGGGGCGGCTCTTCGGCCTCTCCTTCCAGCCGGTGGAGGGGGTGGAGCTGCACCACGCGGACGCCCGCGCCTGGGAGGTGACGGGACCGGAGGGCCATCACGTCGGCCTCTTCATCGGCGATTACTTCGCGCGGTCCTCGAAGCGCTCGGGCGCCTGGGCGAGCGGCTTCCGCCGCCAGCAGAAGCTCTGGGAGCCGGGGCGGCCGATCGTCATGAACACGCTGAACATCGCGCCCGGCGACCCGCCGCTCCTCGGTTGGGACGACGCGCGGACGCTCTTCCACGAGTTCGGCCACGCGCTGCACGCGCTGATGTCGGACGTGACCTATCCCTTCGTCTCCGGCACCAATGTCGAGCGCGACTTCGTCGAGCTGCCGAGTCAGCTCCTCGAGCATTGGCTGGAGGAGCCCGCGCTGCTGGCCCGCCACGCCCGGCACCACCGGACGGGCGAGCCGATCCCCGACGACCTGATCCGGCGGCTGAAGGCGGCGGCGACCTTCAACCAGGGCTTCGCCACGGTCGAGTACCTCGCCTCGGCGCTGGTCGACCTCGAGATGCACGTCGCGGCGGACGCGGCGGAGCGGGACGCCCGCAGCTTCGAGCGCGATGTGCTGGCCCGGATCGGGATGCCGGAGACCATCGTCATGCGCCACGCCTCGCCGCACTTCCAGCACGTCTTCGCCGGCGAGGGCTACGCCGCGGGCTATTACAGCTATCTCTGGGCCGACGTGATGGTGGCCGACGCCTGGCAGGCCTTCGGGAAGGCGGGAGGTCCGTTCGACGGGGAGGTCGCGGCGCGGCTCGCGGACGAAATCCTGTCGGCGGGGGGCCGGCGCGACCCGGAAGAGGCCTACACCGCCTTCCGCGGCGGCCTGCCGGGGGTCGGGCCGCTCCTCGCGGAGCGGGGACTGGCGGCGGGGGAGGAAAGCGGAGCGCGCGAACGGTAGAGCGCTACATCATTCACGTGATTCTCTTTCAAAATCCATGACTTGGTCCCCTTCGCACGCGTGCGAAGGAGGTCTCACCGCTCCCCGATCGGCACGTAGTCCCTTGGCGCCGGGCCGTCGTAGAGGGTCAGCGGCCGGATCAGCATGTTCCGCTCGGCCTGCTCGACGCACTGCACGCCCCAGCCGGGCACGCGCCCGATGGCGAAGATCGGCACGAACAGGTCCGTCGGGATGCCGTGCAGGTGGTAGACGACGCCGGCGTAGAAATCGACGTTCACGTTCACGCCGTGCCGGGCGTAAGGCGCCATCGCCTCCACCACCGCCTGCAGGATCTGGTACCATTTCGGCTCGCCCATCTCCTCGCCGAGCCGCTGGACCCCTTCCCGCATGTGCCGCGCGCGGGGGTCCTCGGCGCGATAGACGCGGTGGCCGAAGCCGGTGACGGGCTCGCGCGCCTTGCGCTTGGCGGCGACGTAGTCGGCGGCCTTCTCCGGCTCGCCGATCTCCATGGCCATCTTCATCACGTCCTCGGCCGCGCCGCCATGGGCCGGGCCCGAGAGCGCGGCGACCGCCGCGACCATGGCTGCGTGCAGCGTCGCCTCGGTGCCGATCACCACGCGCGCGGCGAAGGAGGAGGCGTTGCTGCCGTGCTCGGCATGCAGGATGAAGTCGACGTCCGAGAGCCGG
>JBEPXW010000342.1:0-3217 GCA_041641715.1 Pseudomonadota bacterium | reverse complement strand
GCATCAGCGCGGCCAGCGCGCCGGTGCTGCGAGCGGGCATCAGCACGACGCGGCCATGCAGGATGGCGGTCTCGAGCGTCGGGAGCTGGAAGCCGACCAGTTCCTCGGCCAGGGAATCGAGGGCGTGCTCGACGGAGAAGCGGCTCCGTCCCGGCGCCAGCGAAAACGGTGCCCGGATCACCCCGTGCAGCCCGTGGCGCCACAGCTTGCCGATGTGGCCCACGCCGTCCGCCTCGACGCAGTCGAAGGCGCCGCGCGGGCGGACCTCGCCGGTCTCGGCGCACCAGCCGGTCCAGGAGACGCCGAAGGCGGCGAGCGGATCCGGCCGCCGCGGCACCCAGTAGACGGCATATCTCTCGAACTCGTCGGACATGGCTGTTGCCCCCCTTTGTGGCGCGGCCGTTCGAGCCTGCGCGAATTAACCATCCCCGGAATCGCGACACCCGTTCTGTGACGAATGTCACACTCGACCGCCGACGGGCGGCACGGCCAACTGGCCCCGTCGCTTGACCCGAACTGGCCCCTGTATTCTCCATGCCGGAGATGATGATTCTCCCCGGCCCCGCGCCACGGTGGCCGGCCGAGCGAGCGGAGCGCGATGGCGGACGGAACGGAACCCGAGCTGGACCTGAGCCCCCGCGTCTCGGACGAGGTGCGCCGGACCACGTGCTATATGTGCGCCTGCCGCTGCGGCATCGACGTGCATCTGCGCGACGGGCCCGACGGCACGAAACTCGTCCGCTACATCGAGGGCAACCGGGCCCACCCGGTGAACCGCGGCGTGCTCTGCGCCAAGGGCTCGGCCGGGATCATGCAGCATTACTCGCCGGCGCGGCTGAGGAAGCCCCTGAAGCGCACCGGGCCGCGCGGCTCGGGCGAGTTCGAGGAGATCGAGTGGGAGGAGGCGCTGGCGCTCGCCACCGAGTGGCTGGGCGAGATCCGCAGCGAGGACCCGCGCAAGCTTGCCTTCTTCACCGGCCGCGACCAGAGCCAGGCGCTGACCTCGTGGTGGGCGCAGCAATACGGCACGCCGAACTACGCGGCGCATGGCGGCTTCTGCTCGGTCAACATGGCCGCCGCCGGCATCTACACCCTCGGCGGCGCCTTCTGGGAGTTCGGCGGCACGGACTGGGAGCGCACGAAGCTCTTCATGCTGTTCGGCGTCGCCGAGGACCACGACTCGAATCCCCTCAAGCTCGGCATGGGCGGGCTCAAGTCGCGCGGCGGCCGGATCATCGCGGTCAACCCGGTGCGAACCGGCTACAATGCCATAGCCGACGAGTGGGTCGGCATCACGCCCGGCACGGACGGGTTGTTCGTTCTGGCGCTGGTGCACGAGCTCCTGCGCGCCGGGCGGGTGGATGTGGACTATCTGCGCCGCTGGACCAACGCCCCTTGGCTCGTGGACCGCAACCCGGGCCCGACCTTCGGCCTCTTCGTCCGCGACGCCGAGGGCCGGCCCCTCGTCTGGGACCGCAAGACGGGCAAGGCGCAGCCCTTCGACGCCAGGGGCCTCTCAGCCGAGCTCAAGGGCGATTTCGCCCACCCGGACGGCGGCCGCTGCACGCCCGCTTTCGAGCTGATGGCGCGCAAGTATCTGGAGCCCGACTACGCCCCCGACAGCGTCGCCGCCCGTTGCGGCATCGACGCGACGCGCATACGGCGCATCGCCGCGGAGCTGGCCGAGACGGCGTTCGCCCACGAGTTCACGGTCGAGCAGCCGTGGACCGACTTTCGCGGCGAGCACCACGAGCGCGTCACTGGCCGCCCGGTCAGCTTCCACGCCATGCGCGGCGTCTCGGCGCACTCCAACGGTTTCCAGACCGGCCGCGCGATCCACCTGCTGCAGATGCTGCTCGGCGCCATCGAGGTTCCCGGCGGCTTCCGCTTCGAGCCGCCCTACCCGAAGCCGGTCGAGGCGCACCCCACGCCGCATTGCCACACGCAGCCGGACTGCCCGCTGAACGGCCCGCATCTTGGCTTCCCGCGCGGGCCGGAGGACCTGGCGCTGGAGGAGGACGGCAGCCCCGCGCGCATCGACAAGGCCTTCACTTGGGAGAACCCGCTCTCGGTGCACGGGCTGATGCATATGGTGATCTCCAACGCCCATGCGCGGGACCCCTACGGCATCGAGGTGCTGTTCCTCTACATGGCCAACATGGCCTGGAACTCGTCGATGAACACGGCCGCCGTCATGGACATGCTCACGGCGACCGACGAGAAGGGCGACTACCGCATCCCGAAGATCATCTACTCCGACGCCTACTCCTCCGAGATGGTGGCCTATGCCGACCTGGTGCTGCCCGACACCACCTATCTCGAGCGCCACGACTGCATCTCGCTCCTCGACCGCCCGATCGGCGAGCCGGACATCGCGGCGGACGCCATCCGCTGGCCCGTGGTCGAGCCCGACCGCGACGTGCGCGGCTTCCAGTCCGTCCTGGTCGATCTCGGCGCGCGGCTCGGCCTGCCTGGCTTCCTGGATGACGCGGGCGAGCCGCTCTACCGTGACTACGCCGACTACATGGTGAATCATGAACGTCGGCCGGGCGTCGGGCCGCTGGCCGGATGGCGCGGCAAGGACGGTGAGAGCCGGGGCCGCGGCGAGCCGAACCCGGAGCAGCTCGGCCGCTACATCGAGAACGGCGGCTTCTGGACCGAGCCGATCCCCGAGGAGGCGCGCTGGATGCGTCCCTTCAACATGGCCTACCAGGACTGGGCGGTCGGCATGGGCTTCTACGACGAGCCCAAGCCGTACGTCTTCCAGATCTACGCCGAGCCGCTCCGCCGCTTCCAGCTCGCCGCCGAGGGGCACGGGCCTCACCAGCCGCCCGAGCATCTGCGCGAGCGCGTCAAGGCCGCCTTCGACCCGCTGCCGGTCTGGTGGCAGCCGCTGGAGGAGGCGGCGGTCAGCGCCGATGATTACCCCCTCCACGCCATCACCCAGCGCCCGGCGGCGATGTATCACGCCTGGGGCAGTCAGAACGCCTGGCTGCGCCAGATCCACGGCGAGAGCCGGCTGCACGTCCACGGCGACGTCATGGCGGCACACGGGTTGAAGGACGACGACTGGGCCTGGGTGATCTCGCCCCATGGTCGCATCCGCGTGCAGGTCAAGCGCATGGACGCGCAGAGCCCGGCGACCGTCTGGACCTGGAACGCCATCGGCAAGCGCGCGGGCGCCTGGGCGCTTTCCGCGGACGCGCCCGAGGCGAGG
>JBEPXW010000341.1:0-3223 GCA_041641715.1 Pseudomonadota bacterium | reverse complement strand
CCTCGGCGGCCATGACCATCAGCTCGGCGCTCTCGAGGCCGATGGTGCCGTGCTCCATGTCGATCAGCACCCAGTCGAAGCCGGCGGCGCCGAGCATCTCCACGACCTGCGGCGACGGGATCATCACGGAACAGCCGAAGGCGGGCTCGCCGCGCGCCAGCAGGGCCTTCATGCGGTTCTCTCTCATCGGCGTCTCCCTTTCCGCGGCCTGCGGGCCTGCGCCAAGCCCTCCCCGATGTCATGCCCGGACTCGGTCCGGGCATCCAGATATTTCGCCTTCTGCCTCGCCGGATTGCCGGCTCAGGTTCGGCCATGATGCGGGAAGGCACCCGGTTGGCCTCCGGCCGCGATGCGGGCTAACCTTTCGCCCGGCCCTCCCGGCATCCGGACGACGGGGGTATCGCCATGAGCATGCTGAACGCCTCGGAGATCCTGCTGGTCCTCGCCTACCTGGCGGCGACCTTCGGGCTGGCACTGCGCTTCGCCCGGGCCAAGGGGCGGGCGCGAGATTCGGGCGAGTACTTCCTCGCCGGGCGCGCGCTCCCCTGGTATCTGATCGGCTTCTCCTACTACGCCTCGAACATGTCCGGCGCCAGCTTCGTCGGGCTGATCGGCGCCTCCTACGCCTTCGGCGTGACCGTGTTCCACTACGAGTGGACGGCGGCGCTGGTGCTGGTGGTCCTCGCCGCCTTCGTGCTGCCGGTGTTCCTGCGCAACCGCCTCTACACGGTGCCGGAGTACCTCGAGCGCCGGTTCGAAACGCGCACACGGGTGGCCTACTCGATCTTCACGCTGCTGACCCTGCTCTTCATCGACACGGCCGGCGCGCTTTATGCCGGGGCCGTGGTGATCTCGACCGGGTTCCCATTCCTTGAGCTCTGGGTCGCCTGCGTGCTGATCTCGCTCTGCGCCGGGGCCTACACGATCTTTGGCGGTCTGCGCGCGGTCGTGGTGACGGACACCTTGCAGGCGCTGGTACTGATCGTTGGTGCCCTACTGGTGGCGGTGATCGGCCTCTCGGCGGTCGGCGGCTGGGGGGCGATGATGGACCGGCTCGAGCCGGGGCACACGCGGCTCTTCCTGCCGCCAGGTGACGATTTCCTTCCCTGGCCGGGCATCGGCGGCGTGGTGGTGCTCGGGCTCTATTACTGGGTGTTCAACCAGTACTTCGTCCAGCGGGCGCTGGCGGCGCGGACGCTCGACGAGGGGCGCAAGGGGGCGCTGTTCGCGGGGCTCCTGAAGGTGCCGAACCTGATGCTGATGATCGTGCCGGGGCTCGTGGCCGCGGCGCTCTATCCCGGCCTGGCGAGCCCGGACGAGGCCTTTCCGACGCTCGCCTTCGAGCTCTTGCCCGTCGGCCTCCGGGGAATCATTCTCGCGGCCATGCTGGCGGCGATCATGTCGAGCCTCGACAGCGCGCTGAACGCCGCAGCAACGCTGGTCACCATGGACCTCGTCAAGCCGCTGAGGCCAGGGGCCGGCGAGCGCGGGCTGATCGCGACGGGGCGGATCGCCACCGGCGTGATGATGGTGATCGCGGCGGTCTACGCACCGCTGATCGCCTCGTTCGGCTCGCTCTTCGAGTACTTCCAGTTGACGCTCGCCTATCTCGTGCCGCCGGTGGTGGCCGTCTATCTGGGCGGCCTGCTGGCGCCCCGTCTGACGCGGTCGAGCGGCTTCTGGGCGCTGGCGATCGTCGAGCCGGCGGCGCTGGCGCTGTTCCTGGCGCAGGAGGTGGCGGCGCTCTGGGTCGGGCTGCACTTCACCTACATGGCGATGCTGCTCCTGGTTGTGACTCTGGGGATCATGGCCGCGGTGAGCACGCTGAGGCCGGGCGACGCGCCGCACCCGGAGACACTGGCCGCGCGGGCCGACCTGAAGGCGGAGCGGCGTGGGCTCGCCGACTGGCGGGTGCAGGCGGGGCTGCTAATGGGGCTGGTCGCCCTGGCGCTGCTGATGCTCGCCTGAGCGAGTGGATGCCGGGATTCTCGACTGTCGAGACCCCTTCGCACGCGTGCGAAGGGGTATAAAATATTGTTTTAACACTACTTTCTTTCTGCGGGGTCGTCAGCGACAGGGGTGCACGGCCGGCCGCGGGCGAGCGGCGTCGACCAGGACCGCGGTCCTAGCCCCGGCCGAGGCGGGCATCCGCCTCGCCGGCCACCGCGAGGAACCGGGCGCGCACGGCCTCGATGTCGGCGTCGAGGGCGATGCCTACGGAGGGCGTCGCGGCAGTGTCGTCCGCCTCGGTGCGACCGGCGGCGGGGCCGTCGAGGGTGACGCAGACGGGGGTGCCGCTGAAGCGGAAGAGGCCGGGATCGGTGAGGGCGATCAGCGCCGCCGGATCGTGCAGGTGGCAGCCGTCGAGGCCGTGCTTCGTGCGGTGGAAGCGGAGGTAGAACTGCGCCGCGCGGGCAAGAAAGCCCCCGACGCGCGGCGACCGGGACGCGAGCTCCGCGAAATCGGCGGAGGAGCAGGTGACCCGGGTCGTCACATCGAGGCCGACGAGGGTCACCGGCCAGTCGGCCGCGAGCACCGCGGCGGCCGCGTGGGGGTCGCACCAGATGTTCGTCTCGGCGTCCGCCGTGGCGTTGCCGGGGCAGTTGATGGCGCCGCCCATGACGACGACGCCGGCGACGCGGGCGGCGATCCCGGGGTCGAGGGCGAGCGCCTCGGCGAGGTTCCTCAGCGGGCCGATGGCGCAGATCGTGACCTCGCCCGGGCGGGCGGCGGTGACGTCGGCGAGGAAGCGGGCGGCCGGGCGGTGATCCGGGCGCTGATGCGGCGCCTCGGGGGCGATGTCGCCGAGACCCTCGGGACCGTGGACGTGGTCCGGGTAGGGCGGCGCCGGGCGCACCATCGGGCGAGCCGCCCCCTCGGCGACCGGCACGGCGCCGCCGGCGAGGTCGGCGAGGACCTGCGCGTTGCGGGTGGCCGTCGTGACGGGGACGTTGCCGAAGACGGTGGTGAGGCCGGCCAGCGCCAGCCCCGGATGGGCGGCGGCGTAGAGGATCGCCATGGCGTCGTCGATGCCGGGGTCGGTGTCGATGATGATGGTGTGGGGGCTCATGGCGCGTGCTCCTCGAGGAAGGCGGCGACCTCGGCCGCGGTCGGGATCGCGTCGGCGGCACCGGGGCGGGTGACCTGCAGCGCCGCGGCCGCGCTCGCCCGGCGCAGCGCCGCTTCCGCCGGCTCGCCGGAGTCGAGCGCGGCAAGGAAGTAG
>JBEPXW010000340.1:0-3223 GCA_041641715.1 Pseudomonadota bacterium | reverse complement strand
GGGGGGGCGCTTCGTGTTCAGCGCCCCGGTCGTCATCCTGCCGCAGGAGGACACCGCCGCCGCGCCGGCGGTCGTCCTGCCCGACGCGGACGAGGTCAGCCTGCTGCAGCCCGCCATCGGCGTGACCGGCACCGGCATCGTGCTCGACCGCATCACCTACCGCGACGCGGGCGGCATCGTCGCCGCCGGGCGCGGCCGGCCCGGCTCGATCATCCGCGTCTACGCAAACGCCGCCTTCCTCGGCGAGGTCCGGGGCGGCGAGAAGGGCGACTGGAAGGTCCGCGTGCCCTACGAGACCGCCGCCGACACCCTCCTGCTCCGCTTCGACGAGGTCGGGCCCGAGGGCGAGGTCCTCAGCCGCCTCGAGACCCCGTTCGAGTACGCCCCCGACGCCGTCGCCCACCAGCTCCGCCAGCGCGAGATCGTCGTGCAGAAGGGCGACTACCTCTGGAAGTTCGCCGAGCAGTATTACGGCCGGGGCATCCGCTACAGCGTCATCTTCGAGGCCAACGCGGATTTGATCCGCGATCCCGACCTCATATATCCGGGCCAGGTCTTCACCGTGCCCGAGCTGGTCGACAGCCAGTAGGGACCCGCCCGGGAGCAAGGCGCATGCGCCCAAGCCGCCGCCGGAGGCGCGACACCGCCGAGGGCGTGCCGGATCTCCGCACGCTCATCCGCGTCCTCCCCGATCTCTGGCCGGCGGGGCGGCCCGACCTCCGCGCCCGGGTGGCGATCTCGCTCGTCTTCCTGGTGGCGGCGAAAGGCGCGACGCTGGCGACCCCCTTCGCCTACCGCGCTGCCGTGGACGCGCTGGCTCCCGCCTCCGAGAGCATCGCCGTCGTCGCGCCCATTTTCCTCGTCGTCGCCTACGGCGTCGTCCGCCTCCTCGGCACGGTCCTCCAGCAGGTCCGCGACATCGTCTTCGCCCGCGTCGGCCAGCACGCGCTCCGCCGCCTTGCGCTGCGCACCTTCACTCATGTCCACCGGCTCTCACTCGGCTACCACCTCGGCCGGCGCACGGGCGAGCTCAGCCGCGTCGTCGACCGCGGCATCAAGGCGATCGACTTCCTCTTGCGCTTCCTCGTCTTCAACATCGTGCCCCTCGCGGTCGAGCTCCTGATCGTCGCCGCGATCTTCTGGATCGAGTTCGGCTTCTGGTACTTCGCCGTCCTCCTCGTCTGCGTCGCGGCCTATGTCGCCTTCACCTTCAAGGTGACCGAGTGGCGGGTGAAGATCCGCATGCAGATGAACCGCGAGGACCAGGAGGCGCACCAGAAGGCCGTCGACAGCCTGCTGAACTACGAGACGGTGAAATATTTCGGCGCCGAGCCGCGCGAGGCCGCCCGCTACGACCAGGCCATGCGCGGCTACCAGGAGGCCGCCATCAAGACCGCCACCTCGCTCGGCCTGCTGAACTCGGGCCAGGCGATCATCATCACCGCCGGGCTGATCGCCGTCATGGCGATGACCGCGCTCGAGGTGCAGGCGGGCACCATGACGGTGGGCACCTTCGTCATGGCGAACGCCTTCGTTATCCAGATCACGGTGCCCTTGAACTTCCTCGGCACGGTCTACCGCGAGATCCGCCAGTCGCTCCTCGACATGCGCGAGATGTACCAGCTCCTCGACGTCGCGCCGGAGGTCGAGGACGGGCCGGACGCACGCGACCTCCGCGTGACCGAGGGCCGGGTGACCTTCCGCGACGTGGACTTCGACTACGGCGCCGACCGCCCGATCCTGCGCGACATCTCCTTCGAGGTGCCCGGCGGCGGCAGCCTCGCCGTCGTCGGGCCCTCGGGCGCGGGCAAGTCCACCGTGTTCCGCCTGCTGCTGCGCCTCTACGACGTGACCGGCGGCGCGGTCGAGATCGATGGCCAGGACGTGCGCGGCGTCACCCAGGCGAGCTTGCGCGCCGCGATCGGCGTGGTGCCGCAGGACACGGTCCTCTTCAACGACACGATCCTCTACAACATCGCCTATGGCCGCGAGGACGCCACCCGCGAGGAGGTTATCGCCGCCGCGAAGGCCGCCCGCATCCACGACTTCATCGAGTCTCTGCCCGAGCGCTACGACACCATGGTCGGCGAGCGCGGCCTCAAGCTCTCGGGCGGCGAGAAGCAGCGCGTCGCCATCGCGCGGACGATCCTGAAGGACCCGCCGATCCTGATCCTCGACGAGGCGACCTCCGCCCTCGACACCGGCACCGAGCGCGAGATCCAGGCCGAGCTGCGCCGCCTCGCCCGGAATCGCACGGTGCTGATGATCGCCCACCGCCTCTCGACGGTCGCCGACGCCGACGAGATCGTCGTCCTCGAGGAGGGTCGCATCGTCGAGCGCGGCACCCATGCGGCGCTCCTCGCCGAGGGCGGCCGCTACGCCGAGATGTGGGCGCGGCAGGAGATCGAGGGCGAGGAGCCCACCCTCGACGCCGGTCGCGCCCGGGCCTAGGCTTGCTGCGGGGCGAGCCAAGAAAGGACTCCGCCATGACCGCGCGCAAGGGCCGCTGTCACTGTGGTGCCGTCAGTTACGCGTTCGAGGACCCGGTCAACTGGGTCGTCCACTGCCATTGCGAGAGCTGCCGGCGCAACACCTCTTCGCCGTTCTCGACCTTCGTCGGGGTGTCGCGCGACGCCTTCCGCTTCACCGGAATCGAGACCGGCATCCACGAATCATCGCCGGGCGTCCGCCGCCATTTCTGCCCGAAATGCGGCGCGCCCGTCGCCTATGACGCCGACTACTTCGAGGACGAAATCCACGTCTACCTCGCGGCACTCGAGGACGCCTCCGACCTCGCACCCGAGAGCCATGTCTTCTTCCGCGAGAAGGTGCCCTGGATCACGCTCGGCGACGACTTGCCGAAATACTCGGGCTTCACTGACAGTCCGCTGATGGAGAAGTGACTCCACCGGAGCGCTCCTCCCCGCGCGTTCCGCGAAGTGTCGGCCACGAACAAGGCAGACCCGTCCCATGAGAGTCGTCCGCCCCGCCGTCCTCGCCTTTTGCGCCATCGCGCTCGCCATGCCGGGGCTGGCGCGGTCCGACGAGCCGAAGGTGCAGGTCCAGGACAAGCGCGACGAGTACAGCTACGAGTACGAGGACGAGCACTGCAAGTTCAAGTACAAGCTCAAGTACAAGGACGGCGAGGAGGAGGTCGAGCGGGAGGGCGACTGCCCGCCCGCCCGCGCCCTGCCGCGGTTCGCGCCGCCGGTGCCCTACCGGT
>JBEPXW010000339.1:0-3254 GCA_041641715.1 Pseudomonadota bacterium | reverse complement strand
AGAGGCGCTGCGCGATCGCCTCGGCATCTCCCGCGGGCGCGCCCCCGGCGTCGGCGCTCATCGCTTGCCCCGCGTCCCGGCCTGCAGCGTGCGGACTTCGCGGGAGAGGTCGTGCACGCGCTCCGCGAGGGCGTCCACCTCGGAGCGGGTGGGCATGCCGAAGGCCTCGGCGAGCCCCTCGAGGCGGCGCCGGATGTGCGCCGCGCAGTCGAGCCGGGCGCGGAGGAGGTCGCGCTGGGCGGCGAGGAAGGCGTCGGAGCGCATGGCCCGCGCCAGTTCATCATCGGCGGCGTCCTGCCAGCGGGCGCGCAGGGTTTCCCAGGCCGGAAGCTCGGCCCCGGCGTTCCCGGCGGAATGCTCGCGGGCCAGACTCTCGGAGAAGCGGTGGAAGGCGGCGAGCCATGCCTCGGCCATCACCGCCTGGTAGCGTCCAAGCGCGAGGGCGTACGCGCCCCACTCGCGCGAGCCGAGGATCGCGTCGCGCTCGGCCTGCCAGCCGGCGTGGTCGGCTCCGAACCAGCGCCAGAGGTCGCCGAAGCCGCCGCCCGAGGCCGCGTCCATCCAGGCGAGCGGGTCGAAGGGCCCGCCCGTGGCGCCGGGCCCGGTCGCGTCCCGCTGGCCGTCGCCGGTCGGCGGCTCGCGGACGCCGCTCGCTTCGGCATAGGTCTCGGCGAAGCGGGCCCAGGCGCCGAACAGCGATTCGCAGCGCTCGCGCAGGGGCTCGTTCATCGGCGCGGCGGAGAGGGCGCTCCGGCTCGCCTCGAGCCAGACGGCGAAAGGATCCCGGTCACCCGTCGCGCGGTCGGTCATGGCCACTCCCCTGGAGCGATCGCGCCGTCACACTAGCGGCGCCCCGGCCCGCTTGGCAAAGCCGGAGCGCGGAGGTCCGGGCCGCCGGTGCCGGCGCGGATTCATTAACCATGAAATGCGTTCACAGCAGATTTCCAACGAAATCAACACGTTGACCGCCTGTCCACGCGTGGACAGGGCCCGGCGCGACGTAGACATTCTGGATGGTCTGGCGCTCGGGCTCGTCCGGGTACGGGCCCGCGGAGACGAATCCGGCGAAGGCCGCGTCGAGGATCGCGACCAGGATCGTCCAGCCCGGTCCCGGCGCGGCGACCGCGTCCTGCCAGCGCCCGCGCAGCTCGTCGTCCATGGCGCCGTCGAGATAGCTGTCGGCGAGGACGCCGCGGAAGAGCTCGCGCCGGCTGTCGGCGTGCAGCGCCGCGATGGCGTCGGCGTCGGCGGGAACGGCGGGGCGGATCACGAGGCTCATGGCATTCCCTCCCGGGCATTCCCTCCCGGGCCGGGCCTCAGGGGCGCCTCACAGCATCGACGGCAGCACCTGGTCCGGCGGGCGGTGGCCGTCGGCGTAGGTCTTGACGTTGATGATCACCTTCTCGCCCATCTCGATGCGGCCCTCCTCGGTGGCCGATCCCATGTGTGGCAGCAGCACGACGTTGGGGAGCGCCATGAGGCGCGGGTTCACGCTGGGCGCGTGCTCGTAGACGTCGAGCCCGGCGCCCGCCAGCTCGCCCCGGACCAGCATCCGGGTCAGCGCATTCTCGTCGATCACCTCGCCGCGCGAGGTGTTGACGATCCAGGCGGTCGGCTTCATCAGCTTCAGCCGGCGCGCCGACAGGAGATGATAGGTCGCCGGCGTGTGCGGGCAGTTGACCGAGAGAATGTCGACGCGGGCGAGCATCTGGTCGAGGCTTTCCCAGTAAGTCGCCTCGAGCTCGGCCTCCACGTCCTCGTGGACGCGACGGCGGTTGTGGTAGTGCACCTGCAGGCCGAAAGCGCGCGCCCGCCGGGCCACCGCCGAGCCGATCCGGCCCATGCCGAGGATGCCGAGCCGCTTGCCCCAGATGCGGTGGCCCATGATGGCGGTCGGGGACCAGCCGCCCCACTCGCCGGACTGCATGAGCGCGATGCCCTCCTTCAGGCGGCGCGGCACGGCGAGGATCAGCGCCATGGCCATGTCCGCAGTGTCCTCCGTGAGGACGCCCGGCGTGTTGGTCACCAGGATGCCGCGGCTCCGCGCGGTCTCGACGTCGATGTGGTCGACGCCGGCGCCGTAGTTGGCGATCAGCTTGAGCCGTTCGCCGGCGCGGGCGAGGAGCTTCTGGTCGATCCGGTCGGTGAGGGTGGGGACCAGCACCTCCGTCTCCTGCATCGCCGCGGCGAGCGCGTCCGCCGTCATCGGCTCGTCGGTCTCGTTCAGGCGGACCTCGAAGAGCTCGCGCATCCGCGTTTCGACCACCTCGGGCAGCTTGCGGGTGACGACGACCGGGACGCGCTGGCGGGGCATCGGCAGAATTCCCTTTTCTTGGTGGCCTCGTCCCGTGATAAGGTCTGGCGCGCGGCGATTGAAGGAGAAATCGCGCCGCGCGACGGGCAGTCGAACGAGAGACCGACCCGGTGAACGGGCAGCAGGACGAGGCAGGACGGCATGGCGGGACTCCGTTTCCTGGCGGCATTCTGCGTGGCGCTGGTGCTGGCGGCGCCCGGGCGAGGCGGCGCGGCGAGCGCCGGGGACGAGGGCGTCGGCCCGGTTACCAAGCTGCCGATGCCGCGCTACGTCTCCCTGCGCTCGGACGAGGTGAACGTGCGCCGGGGACCGGGGCTCGACTACCGCATCGACTGGGTGTTCCAGCGCGCCGGGCTGCCGGTGCGCATCGTCGACGAGTACGGCCACTGGCGCCGCATCGTCGACTCGGACGAGGCCGGGGGGTGGGTCTATCACGCGCTCCTAACGGCGCGGCGGACGGCCTTGATCACGGCGGACGTGACCTTCCGGGCCGAGCCCTCGGCAGACGCGGCGCCTACCGCCCAGGCCGAGCGGGGCGTGGTCGCCGCCGTGCACCGCTGCGGCCCCGACTGGTGCGAGGTCGAGGCTAAGGGGATCAGCGGCTGGGTGACGAAGAACGCGATCTGGGGCGTCGGAGCGGACGAGGCGTTCGGCGGGTGACGGGCGCCCGCATGGACCTTCGCACGCGTGCGAAGGGGCTATCTCGTTGATATTATTTTAAAAACGAAATGAACCGGTGCGCATCCGCCGGTGCGCGCCGGGCAACGCCACCGGTTCGCGCGATTCAGTCCCTCGAAAAACGGGCTACCGCCGGCGCAGGCGGATGACGACGTCGACCTTGGCGATCTCGGCGTCCGCGGGCGGCTCGGGCAGGCGCTCGAAGCGGAGCTGGTCGTGGGGGGCATCCGTCAGCCGCCCCTCGTCCTCCCAGAAGAAGTGC
>JBEPXW010000338.1:0-3257 GCA_041641715.1 Pseudomonadota bacterium | reverse complement strand
CGCCGCAGCGATGGCCGTCGGCGACAGCCGGGAGACGAGGTCCGCCGCGTCGACGAGCATGACCGGAATTCCAGCCCGGCCGACCGGAACTAACATTCTCGTCCCCTCCCCACCTTTCGCAAACCCTGCGATCAGCCCCGAACGATCATGGCGGCATGTGATGTTTGCTCTTCGACCGGGATGATGCAATGGGGTGCCTGCGCGTGCTTTCCTTCCGCGGGCGAAGAATGGTGCCCAATGCGACCGGAAACAGAATCGTGGTGATGGCCACGAGCCGGTCGGCAGATCGCATCGGCCACGGGGCCATCTTGGCAGATTTCGTTAAAAATACCTCCCAATGCACCAGAACACTGTCCAAATATCGATATTATTGGCCAATCCGCCCAATCTCAGGCGGGTATATTGCAGAATTTCCACCTTGATCGACTTGTCCAACGATTCCGGCACGGCGCTGACGCTCGGCACAGATTGGGTGAGCGTCCGATTGCCGACCTGGACCTGTCAATGGCAACGGAGACCCGGACCCCTGTATCATCCGCGCGCCGGACCCGATTCAGGTCGTGAGCCTCGCGCACCATCCCTCGAATTTTTCCCTGAAACCTCCGCAATATAGCGGCTTGCACAATGTGTGCGGAGACTCCCCGCGACCGGACCACTACCGCCCCGCCGCGGCCTCGAGCCCCATCTTCGCGTAGACCGGCACGTAGCGGCCCATCTTCGCCGCCCGCTCGGGGTTCGAGGCGTTGCCGTCGAGGCCGCGCTTCTTCACCCCCTGAATGATCGCCGCCATGCGGAAAAAGCTGAAGGCGAGGCAGAAGTCGAAGCTCGGGATGCCCGAAAGCCCCATCCGCCGGCAGTAGGCCTCGACGTACTCCTCTTCGGTGGGCAAGCCGAGCGCGCTCCGGTCCACGCCGCCGAGCCCCCGCGTGTCCTCGCCCGCCGGCATGCGCCACTGCATGCACTGGTAGGCGAGGTCCGAGAACGGGTGGCCGAGCGTCGAGAGCTCCCAATCCAGCACGGCCAGCAGCCGCGGCCGCTCCGCCTCGAACACCATGTTGTCGATGCGGTAGTCGCCGTGGACGAGGCTCACCCGCCCGTCGTCCTCGGGCCGGTTCGCCTCGAGCCAGTCGATCAGCGCGTCCATGTCCGCGATCGCCTCGGTCTCGGAGGCCCGGTACTGCTTGGTCCAGCGCCCGATCTGGCGCTCGAAGTAGCTCCCCGGCTTGCCGAAATCGCCGAGACCCACGGCCTCGTAGTCCACCGAGTGCAGCGCCGCCAGCACCCGGTTCATCTCGTCGAAGACGGCGCCCCGCTCCTTCGCCCCGATCTCGGGCAGCGTCGGCTCGGGGAAGTGCCGGCCGGGGGCGAAGTCCATGACGTAGAACATGGACCCGATCACCTCCTCGTCCTCGCAGAGGAGGTGCATCCGCGCCACCGGCACGTCCGTCTCCCAGAGCGCCCGCTGCACCCGGAACTCGCGGTCCACCGCGTGGGCCGACTTCAGCAATACCCCCGGCGGCTTCCGCCGCAGCACCAGCCTGCCCGATGGGCTCTCCAGAAGGAATGTCGGGTTGGATTGCCCCACCGAGAACTTCCGCGCCTCCAGTGGCCCCTTAAACCCCGGCAGGTGCTCGGCGAGGTACCGCTCGACGGCGGCGACATCCAGTTGCCCGGCGGCGGATTCCATGGCTTCCCTCAGACGCGCTGGTTCCCGGCGTACTGGCGCAGCTCGCGCCGCGCCACCTGCATGCGGTGCACCGCGTCGGGGCCGTCGACGATCCGCATGGTGCGCAGCTTCGTCCACATCTCGGCCAGCGGCGTGTCCTGGCTGACGCCGGCGCCTCCGTGCATCTGGATCGCGTCATCGACGACCTTGAGCGCGATCCGCGGCGCCTCGACCTTGATCATGGAGATCCAGGGCTGGGCCGCGCGCACGCCCTCGGTGTCCATCACCCAGGCGGCCTTGAGGCACAGCAGCCGCGCCTGCTCGATGGCCATGCGGGCATCCGCGATCACGTCGTAGTTGCCGCCGAGCTTGGCGACCGGCTTGCCGAATGCCGTGCGCGCCAGCGAGCGCCGGCACATGATCTCGAGCGCCTGCTCCGCCTGCCCGATCGAGCGCATGCAATGATGGATGCGCCCCGGCCCCAGCCGCGCCTGGCTGACCTCGAAGCCGCGCCCCTCGCCCAGCAGCAGGTCGCTCTCCGCCACCTTCACATCGGTCAGACGGATGTGCATGTGCCCGTGCGGCGCGTCGTCGTGGCCGAACACGGTCACCGGCCGCAGCACCTCGACGCCGGGGGTGTCGGCGGCCACGACGAACTGGCTGTGCTGGCTGTGACGGTCGCCGTCGGGGTTCGTCCTGGCCATCACGATGTAGACCTTGCAGCGCGGGTCGCCCGCCCCGCTCGACCACCATTTCTCGCCGTTCAGCACCCAGCCGTCGCCCTCGCGCCGGGCCTCGAGCGAGATGTTGGTGGCGTCCGACGAGGCCACATCCGGCTCGGTCATGAGGAAGGCCGAGCGGATCTTCCCCTCCAGCAGCGGGCCGAGATACTTCTCCTTGTGCTCGTCGGTGCCGAAGTGGTGGAAGACCTCCATGTTGCCGGTATCGGGGGCCGAGCAGTTGAACACCTCGGCCGCGATCCGCACCTTGCCCATCTCCTCGGCGAGGTAGGCGTATTCCACGTTGCACAGCCCCGGCCCGCGGTCCGTGTTGGTCAGCCAGAAGTTCCAGAGCCCGCGCTCGCGCGCCTTCGCCTTCAGCGAGTCGAGGATCTCGATCTGCCGGTCGGTCATGGCGAACCGGTCGCCTGCCTTGCCGATCTCGGCGTGAAACTCCTCGTCCAGTGGCGCGATCTCGTCCGCGATCATTGCGCGGACCGCCTCCACCCACGGCTTCACGCGGTCGCTCATGCCAAGGTTCATTGCGTCTCTCCCCGTCTCAGCGCACGCCGCCGAAAAGCTCGTGCCCGTGGTCCACGTTGATCCCGCCGCTGACGGGGATGATGCCGCCCGTGGTATAGGCCCCGCCCCGGCCGCAGAGGAAGAGCACGCAGCCCGCGATGTCGTCGTCGCGCCCGATCCGGCCCATCGGGACATCCGCCGCGACCTGCGCGCGCTTCTCCTCGTCGCCGGTGAAGTGCTTCGTCATGCGGCTCATGAACGGCCCCGGCGCCAGCGCGTTGACGGTGATCTGGCGCCCGGCGAGCTCCTTGGCGAGGATTCGCGTCAGGTGGTGCACCGCCGCCTTCGAG
>JBEPXW010000337.1:0-3262 GCA_041641715.1 Pseudomonadota bacterium | reverse complement strand
ATCTCGTGGCCCTCATAGACCGAGAACCCCGCATCGGTGGCGAGCGCGCCCTTGTCCACAACCCAGCGGGCACCGAGGTCGAGGATCGCGAGATCGGCGTCCGCGCCGGGCAGGATCGCGCCCTTGCGCGGCGCAAGGCCCATGATCCGGGCGGGGTTCCGGCTGACCAGGTCGACGAGCCGTTCGAGCGCGATGCCGCGCCGGACATGGCCCTCGGTGAACAGCGCCGGCAGGAAGGCGTCGAGGCCGGGGAAACCGGGCTGCGCCTTCCAGATGCCGCCTTCCTTAGAGCTGACCGGACGGTGGATGTGGTCGGTGCCGATGGTGTCGACCTGGCCCGCCGTGATGCCCTGCCAGAGCGTCTCGCGGTCGGCGGGCGCGCGCAGCGGCGGGTTCACCTTGGCGATGGCCCCGAGGCCGCACTCCGTGTCGTGGGTGAGGTAATGGATGCAGGTCTCGATGCTGACCCGGCTGCCGGCCTCGCGCTGGCGCACCGCCGCGGCCAGCGCCTCGGCCGAGGAGGTGTGCACGCCGTGCACCGGCGCGCCGGCGATCCGGCCAAAATAGCAGGCCCGCGACAGTGCCTCGGCCTCGACGAAGGGCGGCCGCGTGTCGTTCCAGGCAGCGAGCCCGCGCGCGCCCTCCGGATCCGCGGCCATGGCGCGGTCGCGCAGCACCCAGGCCACCTCGATGTTCTCCGGGTGCGGGCAGAGCATGCCGCCATGCGCCGCCAGCACCTCGAGAAGCCGGAACAGGAAGCCGTCATCGGCGCCGGGCAGGCCGAGCCGGGCGCCCTCGTCGCCGCGGATGTTCATGAACAGCTTGGCCGTCGGCACGCCGCGGGCGATGTAGCCGGGCAGCTCCGCGAGCTGGGCGTCGGTGGCGATGACGAAATGCAGCCCGAAATCGATGCGCGCGCCGGCCTCCGTGACCGCGACCAGCTCGTCGAAGACGGCTTCATAGGGCTCCGCGCTCATCACGTAAGGTATGAAGCAGGTGACGCCGCCGATGGCCGCCGCCGCGGTCTCCGAGGCGGCGTCCGACGGCGTGCGCGGGCGCGCGATGTCGGCCCCGTGGCCGAGATGGAGATGCGCGTCCACCGCCCCCGGCAGCACGGTCAGCCCCGCGACCGAGACGGTCTCGGCCGCGCCGGGCCCCGCGCCCGGGGCGGCGACCGCCGCGATGCGGCCGTCCGCGATCAGGATGTCGGCCTCCGCCAGCCCGGTTCCCGGCAGGAGCACCGTGCCGCCTGCGAGTCTCAGATCGATCCCGGCCAATGTCGCACTCCCTCGCTTTGGCGAATCGGACAGCCCCCATGATACAGGATCGCGTTCCCTACTCGCCAATCACCGAGCGGCCCCGCCTGACCTGGCCGAACGGGGCGCGGGTGGCCGTCTGGGTCGTGCCGAATGTCGAGCACTACGAGTTCCTCCCGGACCCGGTCCGCGACCGCGACCCCTGGCCGCGCATGCCGCACCCGGACATCCTGGGCTACGGCGTCCGGGACTACGGCAACCGGGTCGGCCTCTGGCGCATGGCCGAGGTGACCGACCGGCTCGGCATCCCCTGCACGCTCTCGCTCAATATCGCCAACTGGGAACACTACCCGGAGATCTTCAAGGCTGCCCGGGCCCGTGGCTGGGACGTCATGTGCCACGGCATCTACAACACCCAGTATCACTGGGGCCTGCCGGAGGACGAGGAGCGCGCCATCATCGCCGACTGCGTGGAGACCTACCGCCGCTTCACCGGCGAGCAGCTCGCGGGCTGGTTCTCGCCCGCCGCCACGTTCACCTGGAACACGCCCGACCTCGTGGCCGAGGCGGGGATCACCTATTACTGCGACTGGTATCACGACGACCAGCCGACGCCGATCCGGGTTCGCCGGGGACGGCTGATCACCATCCCCTACCAGATGGATATCAACGACGCGATGGTCTGGCGCCACCACATCGAGGCCGACGACTTCGCGCAGATGGTCATCGACCATTTCGACACGCTCTGGCGCGAGGGCGCTGAACAGGGCCGCGTCGTCTGCGTCGCGCTGCACCCCTTCATCATGGGCCAGCCGCAGCGCATCCGGGCGCTGGAGCGGGCGCTGAGGCACATCGTGGCGCATGACGAGGTGTGGCTCGCCACCGGCCGCGAGATAGCGGAGTGGTACATCGCGTGGTCCGCCGCGCAGGAGGCCCGAGCATGACGGCCTACCGCGCGCCCGGCATGGACCACGACCTCTACCCGTTCTCGCCCCTGCCGGGCCGCCCGCCGCTGGCCTGGCCGGACGGGGCGCGGGTGGCCTTCGCCCCGGTCGTCCATCTCGAGCACTGGGAGCTCGACCCGCCCGAGGGCACCTTGCGCGACCCGCGCTTCCGCGACCCCTTCGGCGACTTCCGGCCCGACTACCGGACCTATACCTGGCGCGAGTACGGCGCGCGCATCGGCATCTTCCGCATCTTCGACGTGCTCGACCGCCACGGGCTCACGGCCACGGTCGCCGCCAACACCGCCGCCCTCGAGCGCTATCCGCAGCTCGTCGCGGAATGCCTCAGCCGGGGCTGGGAGTTCGCCGCCCACGGCACGCACGCCACCCGCATGGTCTCGAGCGCCATGACGGCCGATGCCGAGCGCGTTGTCATCGCCGACTGCGTCGAGGGCATCGAGCGGGCCACCGGGGCGCGCCCCGCAGGCTGGATCTCGCAGGATTTCGGCCAGAGCGCCAGAACGCCGCATCTGCTGGCCGAGGCGGGGTTCCGCTACCTCGCCGACTGGCCGAACGACGACCAGCCCTACTGGATGACGACGCGGCCGCCGGTCCTCTCGATCCCCTGCCAGTCCGAGCTCGACGACGTGCAGCTGCTCTGGCACCGGCGCCTGCTGACGCCGCGCTACCCGGCGCTGGTCGAGGAGGGCTTCCGGGTGCTGCACGCGGAAGGCGCGGAGTCGGGGCGCAGCGTCCAGCTCGGCATCCACCCCTGGCTCTTCGGCATGCCGCACCGCATCCGCTATCTCGACGAGACGCTTGAGAGGATCGGCCGCTTCGACGCGGTGTGGCGCACCACCCTCGGCGCAATCGCCGACCACATGCACGCCGCCCGCAGCACCTGACCAGGCCGGCGGGGGCCATGAGCGCGCCTTCCGAACGGGAAAACGGGCAACGGCTTCCGGGCTCCTGCAGGCACGGGCCGGCCGCCCGGAAAAAGCCCCGTGGAGCGAAATCCGATCGAGCGGGCGCGGCCCTCGCCCCGCCGGTCAGCCGATGCCG
>JBEPXW010000336.1:0-3265 GCA_041641715.1 Pseudomonadota bacterium | reverse complement strand
AGAGGTAGCCCGCGGCCGCGAGCGTCGGCGCGACGACCAGCAGCACGAAGGAGACGAGGACCAGCCAGTGGCGGCGGCGGAGGCGCGATGGGGGGGCGCCGAGGACAAGGGGAGCCTCCTCGGCCGGTTCCGGCCCGGGCGCCGACGTGCCCGGGTCGGGGCGCGCCTTCGCGTCCTCGCGCGCGGCGGGTGCGGCCGGGGCGGCGGGCTTCCTGCCCTCCTGCTCGGCGGGCTTCTGGGGCGGCGCCTGGTCGTTCCGGGGCTGGCCGTCGGGCATCGCGCGGTTCCTTTCAGGCGGGAGCGGCGAGGTTGCGCTCGTGCGCCGCGATCGCCGCGTCGAGGTTGTCGTGGAAGGCGAGCCGGCCCGAGTCGACCACCAGGCCGGAGTCGCAGAACTGGCGCAGGGTGCCCGGGTTGTGCGAGATCATCAGCACGCGCGCGCGCCGCGTGCGGGCGCGGAACGCCTCGGCGCACTTGCGCCGGAAGGCGGTGTCGCCGACGCCGATCACCTCGTCCACGAGGTAGACGTCGAAGTCCACGCCCATGCTGAGCGCGAAGGCGAGCCGCGCCTTCATGCCGGAGGAGTAGGTGCCGACCGGCAGGCGGTAGTGCTCGCCGAGCTCCGCGAAGTCCTGCACGTACGCCTCGAGCGCGCGGCTGTCGCGCCCGTAGATCCGGGCGACGAAGCGGGTGTTCTGCGCGCCCGTCAACGCCGGGTGGAACGAGCCCGCGAACCCCATAAGCCACGAGACCTGGCGAAAGCGCCGGATCCGCCCGCGGTCGGGGCGGAGCGTCCCGGCGATCAGCTTGAGAAGCGTCGACTTGCCCGCGCCGTTCCGCCCCAGCACGGCGATGCTGCGGTCGGGCGGCAGGAGAAAGCTGACGTCGTGCAGGATGTGCTTGGTCACCCCGCCGGTCCGAAAGCTCTTGGAGACGCCCTCGAGCCGGATCATTGCTCCACCAGCCGGTTGCCCATCGCGGCCATCAGCACGAGCCCCAGCACCGTCAGCCCGAGCGCCAAGGTCAGGACGTAGAGGGCCGAGACATGCGCCCCGTCATAGACCGGGTAGAAGCCCTGCCGCAGGAGCCCGACCAGATGCACGATCGGGTTCCACCAGAGAACCTCGCGGGCAAAGCGCGGGAGCGATTCGAAGGTGTAGAAGACGCAGGAGACGAAAATCAGGGGGCGCGCGATGACACCGTAGACGAGCTCCCACCCCTTCGAGAGCGCGAAAAGGGTGTTGTTGACGAGCCCGACCCCGAGGCCGAGGAGGGCTCCGAGCGCGAAGGCGCCCATGATGGGCACCGCGTCGAGATGCACCGGGTCGTCGAAGACCGCGAGGATGCCCGCGAACACGAACGCCGCCACCGTCAGCCCGGTGAGCGCCTGCAGCAGGAACCGCGCCAGAACGGTGTCGAGCGCCGTCACCGCCGGGTAATTCAGGAGCGGTCGGTTGACGTGCACCGAGCGCCCCGTCAGCGAGGCGATGTCGTTGTAGAAGCTGAAGGCGAGGAAGCCCGTCGCGTAGAAGAGGGGGAAGCTGCGCCCCACCGGCGGGCTGTGCGCGATCTGGCTGAAGATCAGCGACAGCAGCACGATGAACGCCACCGGCTCGATAAACGCCCAGAGATAGCCCGCGGCCGAGCGGCCGAAGCGGGTCGCCATCTCGCGCATCACGAGGGCGAACAGGACGCGCGCCGGGCCGAGCGCGGCCCGCCTGCGGCCGCCTGCGAGATGCGGTTCGGGTCGCTCGCGATCCATGGCGGCGATGGTTAAGCCGCGATCCTTAACCTGCCTTTAAAAGGAACCGGGCAATGGTCAGCCCAGTTCGGGCGCCGCGTCCGCGGCGGAGGGAGACGCGGCGAATGTTCCAGAGAGCGCTGGCAAGGCTGTTCGCGGCTCCGGACTCGCCGACCGCCGACCTCTATTTTCTGAACGCCTGCGGCGACTTCCTCAATGCCGGCGTGCGGCAGCTGGGCCCCACGGTCTTCGCCGGCGCCGGCGGCTGCCTCGTCATGCGCCACGACCTGCATGCCGGCGCGCTGCCGGGCGGGCGGGTGATCTATTTCGTCGACGACGCGGTCGAGGAGGGCGCGGGCGACGCGAGCCTGCCGTTCATCTACCGCCAGAAGCTGCGGCTGGTCGAGCGTGCCGCCGGGCGACGTGTCTGCGGCCGCGCGGCGACCGTGGTGGTCAGCTCGCCCGCGCTCGCGCGCCGCTTCGCCGCGGTGGCCGAGACGCGGCTCGTCCATCCCTATTGGTCCGGGTTGCCCGCGGATCCCGGCCATCACGATGCCCTGGCCGACGGCCGCGACTGGATCGACGTCGCCTATCTCGGCAGCGCGGTGCACCGTTCCGACCTCGCCTTTCTCTGGCCCGTGGTCGAGGACCTGCTGTCGGCGCACCGCCGGATGCGATTTCACCTGTCGGAGCGGCACCGGGTGCCGGCGGCGCTGGCGCGTCACCCGAGGATCGTGCGCATCCCGGCGCGGGGCTGGAGCATCTATCGCGCGGCGATGCGGGGCCGGCGCTTCCACCTGGCGCTCTACCCGCTGATGGACTCGCCCTTCAACCGGGCGCGCTCGCTGAACAAGCTGATCGAGCACGGGCTCGTCGGGGCCGCGCCCGTCTATTCGCGGTGTTGGCCCGAGGCCTGGCGCGCCGAGGCCGCGGGGGCGGGGCTCGTTCTCGACAACCGGCCGGACGACTGGCGCGCGGCGATCGAGAGCCTGGTCGCGCGGCCGGAGGGCATGCGGGCGCTCGCCATGCGGGCCGGCAACCTGGCGCGCACGCTCAACCAGCCCGGGCCGCAGCGGCAGCTCTGGGCGGAGCTGATGGAGGTGAGGCTCGATGCGGCAGCGTGACAGGTGGCGGGCGGTCCTGCGGCCGGGCTGGATTCGGCCCGGCATGACGCGGCACGCGGCGCTCTGGCGGCTGGCGCATGTGCGGCGGCGGGCGGTCGAGCGCGGGGCGCGGGCACTGCTTCGGCTGGCGTGCGCCCTGCCTCGCGTCCGGCGGCTGTCACGGCGCCCGCTGATGGCCCTCGAGCGGGTGTTGCTCGACGCCGCCGACGGGCCGCAATTCGATGGCACCCACTATCTGGCCTGCAACGGGGACGTGCAGGCTGCAGGGCTCGACCCGCTATTCCACTACCTCCGTTATGGCTGGAGCGAGGGGCGGAACCCGGCGCCATGGTTCGACGAGGTGGGCTATCGCCGACAGGCGGACCTCGGGCCGCGCGACCGGGTGAGCGGGCTGGCGCAC
>JBEPXW010000335.1:0-3273 GCA_041641715.1 Pseudomonadota bacterium | reverse complement strand
CGACCGGGCTCGACCTCTCGAACCTCGCCATCGTGGCCGGCGCGCTCTCGGTCGGCATCGGCTTCGGGCTGCAGAATGTCGTCAACAACTTCGTCTCCGGCCTGATCCTTTTGCTCGAGCGGCCGATCAAGGCGGGCGACTGGATTCAGATCACCTCGGGCATGGGCTACGTGAAGCAGATCCGGGTGCGCTCGACGGAGATCGAGACCTTCGACCGCCAGGCCCTCATCGTGCCGAACTCCGAACTGATCGCGAGCTCCGTGATCAACTGGACGCACACCAATATGCAGGGCCGGCTCATCGTGCCGGTTCACGTCGCCTACGGCACGGACCCGGCCAAGGTCGAGCGCGCGCTGCTCGAGATCGCCAAGGCGCACCCGATGCTGCTGCGCCGCCCGCCGCCGTATGTCCTCTTCCGCCGCTTCGGCCCCGATGCGCTCGACTTCGAGATCCGGGGCTTCCTGCGCGACGTGAACTGGATCCTGAACGTGCACTCCGAGATCAACTTCGAGATCGCCCGCCGCTTCGCCGAGGAGGGCATTCATATTCCCTACCCGCAGCGCGACCTCCACATGCGGAACACCGACGAGATGGCGCGTGCGATCCGCGACGCCATGGGAGATGGCGAGGGCTTCGCGGACGAGCCGGAGGAAATGCCCGAGGCGCCGGCGCCACGCCGCCGACGACGCCGTCCGCAGTCGCCCGCCCATGGCGAGGGCGAGGGCGACGCCGACCTCTGATCCGCGCCTCAGCCAGGGAGCCCGAGATGACCGAGCCGCTCTACCGCGACGACGCCTACCTCGCCGAATGCGAGGCCACCGTGACGGCCGTGAACGACCGGTGCGGCATCGTGCTCGACCGCACCGTCTTCTACCCTACCGGCGGCGGCCAGCCGGGCGACGCCGGCCGGCTCGTCTGGGTGGGCGGCGAGACGGAGATCGCCACTACCGTCAAGGGTGACGCTCCCGGCGAGCTCTTCCTTGTCCCCGCCGAAGGCGCCGCTCCGCCGCCCGTCGGCACGTCCGTGACCGCGAGGCTGGACTGGGAGACGCGCTTTCGACACATGCGCATCCACACGGCGCTCCATCTTCTCTCCGTGGTGATCCCGCTGCCGGTCACCGGTGGCTCGATCAGTGCGGACAAGGGTCGGCTCGACTTCGACATGCCCGAGCCGCCGGAGGATCGCGAGGCCCTCGAGCGCCGGCTCAATGAGCTGGTTGCCGCCGACCACCCGGTGAGCGCCGAGTGGATTACCGACGACGAGCTCGCTGCCCGCCCCGAGCTGGTCAAGACCATGTCCGTGAAGCCGCCCGCAGGCCAGGGCCAGGTGCGTCTCGTCCGCATCGGCACGGCGGAGGCCACCGTCGACCTGCAGCCCTGCGGCGGCACCCATGTCCGATCGACCGGGGAGATCGGCCGCGTCGCCCTCGCCAAGATCGAGAAGAAGGGCCGCCAGAACCGCCGCGTCTCGATCCAGCTCGCCTGAGCCGCGGCGGGACGCTGCCGCTCAGGCGCCGTGCATCCCCTGGGAGGCCGCCTCCGGCACCGTGGCGGGCTCAGGCGGCTCGCGCCCGCGGATCATGTCAGCGGCCTTCTCGGCGATCATCAGCGTCGCCGCGTTGAGGTTGGCGGAGATCATTGCCGGCATTATGGAGGCATCCACCACCCGCAGGTCCTCGAGCCCGTGCACCCGAAGCGCGTCGTCCACCACCGCCGCCGGGTCCGAGCGCGGCCCCATCCGGCAGGTGCCCATGGGGTGGAACGTGGTCGTGCCGCGTTGTTTCGCCGCCGCCAGGAGCTCGTCGTCGCTCTGCGCGTCGGGGCCGGGGAAGTCCTCGCGCTCGTACCAGGGCGCGAGCGGGCGCGAGGCGAGGAGCGTCCGCGCCAGCCGCATGCCGGCGAGCAGCACCCGCCGGTCCTCGGCCTTGGCAAGGTAGTTCGGCTGGATCAGCGGCGCCTCGAAGGGGTCGACCGAGCGCGCCCGCACCCAGCCTCGGCTCTCGGGCCGCTGCTGCCAGGGCGCGACCGTCATTCCGGGCTCGTCCTCGAGCTGGCCCTGCACGCCCTCCTTGTAGCTCGCCGGCGTGAAAGTCATTTGCAGATCCGGGTTCTCGACTGCCGGGTGCGAGCGCCAGAAGCAGTAGACCAGCGTCGGCGACAGCGCCAGGATGCCCCGCCGCGTCAGCGCCCAGCGCGCCGCCTCGCGCACCAGCCGCCAGCCGCGCGCCATCTCGTTGATGGTCTCGACCCCCCTGACACGCGCGACGAAGCGCGGCGCGTAGTGGTCGGCCAGGTTCTCGCCCACACCCGGCAGCGCGTGACGCACCTGGATGCCGAGGCCCGAAAGCAGCTCGCCCGGCCCGATGCCCGATAGCTGAAGGAGTTGCGGCGAGTTGTAGGTCCCGCCCGAGAGGATCACCTCGCGCCCTGCCCGCACCTCGCGCACCGGGCCACCGCGCCCGCCCTTCGCGTAGCGCACGCCGACGGCGCGCTTGCCCTCCAGCAGGATCTCCGTCGCGTGCGCCCCGGTGATCACCGAGAGGTTCGGCCGCTTCCGCGCCGGGTGCAGGTAGGCCATTGCCGCGCTCACCCGCCGGCCGCGGTGGATCGTGCGCTGCGCGTAATTGATCCCCGCCTGATCGGCGCCGTTGTAGTCAGGGTTAAAGGGAATGCCGTGCTCGATCGCGCCCTGTATGAAGGCGTCGCACAAGGGGTGCCGCCAGTCGATGTCCGTTACCGCCAGCGGTCCCTCGCTGCCGCGGAAGGCCGGGTCCGCCTCGCCGATCCGCCGTTCCAGCCGCCGGAAATAGGGCAGCACGTCCGCGTAGCCCCAGCCGCGGTTGCCGTGCTGGGCCCAGCCGTCATAGTCCATCTGCTGGCCGCGGTTGAAAATGTGGCCGTTGATCGCGCTCGAGCCGCCCAGCGTCTTGCCGCGTGGCGCGAAGACCCGCCGCCCGCCGGTCCACTCCGACGGCTCCATCTCGTAGCACCAGTTGATGCGCGGATTGCGGAAGGTCTTCATGAACCCCGCGGGCAGGTGAATGAAGGGATGCCAGTCACGCGGGCCCGCCTCGAGCACGGCGACGGAGACGCCCGGATCCTCGCTAAGCCGGTTGGCGAGCACGCATCCCGCCGAGCCGGCGCCGACGATCACGTAATCGAAGCTTTCCGTCACCCGCTGCCTCCCTGCCGGCCGATTGCTACACCGGCGGCCTAGCGGTATCCTGCAACCCAGCGGTTCTTCTCGCAAGCGAGCACGCGGATGACAATGGA
>JBEPXW010000334.1:0-3273 GCA_041641715.1 Pseudomonadota bacterium | reverse complement strand
CAAACCACCAGCGCCCGCTGCCGCTTCGGGCTGACGCGCGTGAACTCCATCGGCAGCCGCGGCCCCGAGCCCATCGCCCAGTCGCCGCGCACATGCGGCGCGAGCTCGGCGAGGTCCCAGATCAGCGAGCCCCAGCCGATGATGGCGTAGCGTGCCCTGTCGTCTGCCATGCCGCCAACCTATAGCCGCCCCGACGGGGCTTCCAGAGCATGCGATGGGGCTTGCTCCCGGCCCCGCGAATCCCCATCATTTTCGCGCACCATCGACGAGGCCGCCATGAATCAGAGCCGGGCATGACGGAAAGTCAGGTCACCGCTGTCCTCGACGCCAATGACGCCTTCTACCGCGCCATGCGCGAGGGCGACCTCGAGGCCATGGAAGCGCTCTGGGCGCGCGAGCGGCAGGTGAGCTGTACGCACCCCAACGGCCCCGCAATCTTCGGCCGCGGTGCAGTGATGGCGAGCTGGCGGCTGATCCTCCGCAACCACCCCCCCGAGGTCCTCTCCAGCGACGCGCAGGCCGTGGTGACGGGAGCGACTGCGCTGGTGCTCTGCCGCGAGGCCGTCGGCCCGATCGAGCTGATGGCCTCGAACGCCTGGGTCCGCGAGGACGACGCCTGGCGCATGGTCAACCACCAGGCCGAGCAGATCCCGGGGCCGCGGCGCCGCTGAGCCTCACCAGGGCGCGTCGGCCGGCGCCTCGTCGCGGTCCTCCGGCCCGTAGTCGCGGATCACGCTGACGACCCTGAGCCGGTAGTCGCTGAAGATCCCGCCGCGCCCCGCCGCCTGCGCCTCGCGGTGCCGGGCGTGGTTGCGCCAGCGCGCCACCGCCTCCTCGTCGCGCCAGAAGCTGAGCGAGAGGAGCTTGCCGGGCGTCGCCAGGCTCTCGAACCGCTCGACGGAGATAAAGCCGTCGATCTTCTCGAGTTCGGGCTTCAGCTCCGCCGCCCAGTCCAGGTAATCGCCGCGCCGCCCGGGCGCCGGCTGGACCTCGAAGATGATTGCGATCATGGCCGGTCCTCCCAGTCGATCGGGTTGAGATGCAGCCCCCCGAAAGTCTGCTCGACAGGCTGCAATTCAATGGTCGAGACGTTGACATGGGCCGGTGCCGAGACGGCGTAAAGGATGGCGGCGGCCACGTCCTCCGGGGCGAGCTCGCGGATGCCGGTGTCCTTCAGCCGGTCGCGCTCGTCGGCGTCCGGGACGGCGGCGTCGTAGAACTCGGTGGCGACGCGGCCCGGGCAGATCTCTGTGACCCGCACGCCCGTGCCGCGGAGCTCGAGCCTCAGATTCTGGCTCATCAGCCGCACGGCGCCCTTCGAGGCGCCGTAGACTGCCGACACCAGCGGGTAGAGCCCCGCCACCGAGCCGATGTTCACGACATGCCCGCGCCGCCGCGCGATCATGCCTGGCAGCGTCAGCCGCAGGAGGTCGAGCACGGCGGTGACATTGGTCTCGACCGTTTGCGCGACCTGCTGGCGCGAGGCGCCGGTGAGCCCGGTGATCCCCGCGCCGAGCCCGGCATTGTTCACCAGCACGTCCGGCGCCAGCTCCGCCGTCAGGCGCTCGAGCACCAGCCCGTCGCGGACATCGACCGTGTGCGGCGTGCAACCGATCTCCCGCGCCAGCGCCTCGAGCCGGTCCGACCGGCGGGCCACCGCATGCACCTCCCAGCCCGCGGCGGCGAGGGTTCGCACCACCGCCGCGCCGATCCCCGACGAGGCGCCCGTGACCAGCGCCTGCCCCTTCTCGCTCATGGCATCCTCCTCGGCCTCACGGCCATTTCGCCACCGGCGGCAGGCTCATCAGCACCGCCTCCGGGTTGTGCCCGGTCTCGAGCCCGAACTTCGTGCCGCGGTCGTAGACCAGGTTGAACTCCACATAGCGCCCGCGCCGCACGAGCTGGCTCTCGCGGTCGGCCTCGGTCCAGGGCTCGTGCATCCGCCGCTCGGTGATCGGCAGAAAGGCGTCGCGGAAGGCGCGGCCGACGGACTGGGTGAAGGCGAAGTCCGCCTCCCAGTCGCTGGTGCAGAGGTCGTCGAAGAAGATGCCCCCGACGCCCCTGGGCTCGCCGCGGTGGCGGATCAGGAAGTACTCGTCCGCCCAGGCCTTGAAGCGCGGATAGTAGTCCGGGTCGTGCCGGTCGCAGGCCGCGCGCAGCACGCCGTGGAAGAAGTCGGTGTCCTCATCGACGGGCTCGACCGGGTTGAGGTCGCTGCCGCCGCCGAACCACCAGGCATGGGGAGTCCAGAACATGCGGGTGTTCATATGCACGGCCGGGCATTTCGGCGAGCGCATGTGCGCCACCAGCGAGATGCCGGAGGCCCAGAAGCGCGGGTCCTCGGCGAGCCCCGGCACCTCCTTCCGCGCCGTCAGGCTCCGCTGGGCCTGCGCGCCGAGCTCGCCGTGGACGGTCGAGACATTCACCCCGACCTTCTCGAAGCACCGCCCCTCGCGGAGCACGGACATCACGCCGCCGCCGTGATCGCCCTCGCCCTCCCCGGCGCGGCGGGTCTCGGTGCGCCGGAAGCGGCCCGGACGCAGGCCGGCGTGCGGGCCGGTCGTCTGCGCGTCCTCGAGCGCCTCGAAGGCGGCGCAGATCTCGTCGCGCAGCGCCTCGAACCAGGCGCTCGCCCGCGCCTTCCGCCCGGCGAAGTCATCCGTCATGCTTGCCTCTCCCGCTCGGCGGCCCACTGTTAGGCTGGCGCGCCTTGCCGAGGCAAGCGTCATACTGTTGAGTGCCGGCATGTTCCGCTATTTCGAGACCCTGATCGACCCCTACCAGCCTTACGACGAGGACGCCGAGATCCCGGATCGGCTGGTCCCGTTCTACCGCCGGTTCCTCTGGCCGGCGCGCAAAGTGCTGGCGGCGACTCTCGCGCTCGGCTTCCTGTTCGCGGTCGCCGAGGCGCTCATGCTGCGCTATGCGGGCCAGCTCGTCGACATCCTGGCCGAGGCCGGGCCGGGCACGCTCTGGTCCGAGCACTGGCCCACGCTCGTGACGATGGCTGCCGTCGTGCTGCTTTTCCGCCCGCTGGTGCAGGTCGCCGAGAGCCTCGTCTCATCCCAGGGCTTCTACGCGCCGATGGGGGCGCTGATCCGCTGGCGCACGCACCGCAAGATGCTGCGCCAGTCGCTCGGCTTCTTTACCGACGACTTCGCCGGGCGCATCGCCAACAAGCAGATCCAGCTCGCCCCGGCGCTGAACGACTCGGTGCACACCATGGCGCAGGAGATGTGGTACGCGCTCGTCTATCTCGCTGGCGCCGCCGCC
>JBEPXW010000333.1:0-3268 GCA_041641715.1 Pseudomonadota bacterium | reverse complement strand
CTCGCCGACTCGCCCGTGCTGCTGGCCGCCGAGACCAACCTCCGCGACATCCTGACCACCCTCGACACCGAGCGCCCGGCCCTCGTGGTCATCGACTCGATCCAGACCATGTGGGCCGACAACGTCGATTCGGCGCCCGGCTCCGTCACCCAGGTCCGCGCCACCGCGCACGAGCTCACCACCTTCGCCAAGCGCCGCGGCGCGGCCGTGATCCTCGTCGGCCACGTCACCAAGGAGGGCCAGATCGCCGGCCCCCGCGTGGTCGAGCACATGGTCGACACCGTCCTCTACTTCGAGGGCGAGCGCGGCCACCAGTTCCGCATCCTGCGCGCGGTGAAGAACCGCTTCGGCCCCGCCGACGAGATCGGCGTCTTCGAGATGACCGGCACCGGGCTGGCCGAGGTCACCAACCCCTCGGCCCTCTTCCTCGGCGACCGGGGCGGGGCGACCTCCGGCTCCGTGGTCTTCGCCGGCATCGAGGGTACGCGCCCCGTCCTCGTCGAGCTCCAGGCCCTCGTCGCGCCGTCCGCGCTCGGCACGCCGCGCCGGGCCGTTGTGGGCTGGGACTCGGCGCGGCTCTCGATGATCCTAGCCGTCCTCGAGGCGCGCTGCGGCGTCGGCCTCGGCGGCCACGACGTCTACCTGAACGTCGCCGGGGGGCTGCGCATCGCCGAGCCCGCGGCCGACCTCGCCGTCGCCGCCGCCCTCCTCTCGGCCCTGACCGGGGAGCCCGTGCCACAGGACACGGTGATTTTCGGCGAGATCAGCCTCTCGGGCGCGGTCCGGCCCGTGACACAGCCCGATCTTCGGCTTAAAGAGGCCGAGAAGCTCGGCTTCGACGCGGCTTTCGTGCCTTTTCAGATGAAGCGCGTGAAGAATTCTGGCATATCGGTCACGGGGATTCAGGATCTGCCGGACTTCGTGGCCGGGAACTTCGCCGCGGCACGGGACTAGACGGGACGAACTGAAGGGGACCGGGGGGACCAAGCATGCAATTCACCATGGTGGACGCCGGCGTCGCCGTGATCGTTCTGATCTCGGCCATCCTGGCCTACTCGCGCGGCTTCACGCGCGAGCTGTTCGCGCTGGCCGGCTGGGTCATCGCCATCGTCGTGGCCTACTACCTCGCGCCGATGCTCGACCCGCTGATGCGCGAGGCGCCGGTGATCGGGCCCTTCCTCGCCGAGTCCTGCATCATCTCGCTGATCGCGGCCTTCACCATCGTGGTGGCGCTGGCGCTGCTGGTACTCTCGATCTTCACGCCGATGATCTCGAACCTCGTGCTCGATTCCGTGCTCGGTCCCCTCGACCGTGTGCTCGGCTTCGTCTTCGGCGTCGCCCGCGGCATCGTGCTGATCGCCATCGCCTTCCTGATTTACCAGAACTTCTCCGGCCCCGGGGCCTGGCCGGCGCTCGACAACGCCGCCAGCACGGCGGTCGTGCAGGACGCAGCCACCATGATCGAGGAGGCCGTGCCCGCCAGCGTCCCGGACTGGTTCGGCGAGAAGATCGAGGCGCTCATGGTCAACTGCGAGGGCACCACGCCCGAGCCGCAGACCCCCGAGGGCGAGACCGCGCCCGGCACCGGCGGCGAGGACACGACGGAGACCGGCACCGCGGAAGAGGATACAACCGGCACCGACACCACCGGCAACTGATGCGACATGGCGCGCATGACGCGTTGATGACATTCCGCCGCCCGGCGCATATATAGGCGGCGCGAGATGGACCAGACGGGAGCCGCCCGCATGACCGACACCGGCCGTCACGGCTGGCAGTCGCATCCCTTCGATGACGACAGTCTGCACGAGGAATGCGGCGTCTACGGCGTATTCGGCGCCGAGAACGCCGCGGCCTACGTCGCCCTCGGGCTGCACGCCCTGCAGCACCGCGGGCAGGAGGCCGCCGGAATCTGCTCCTACACGCCCGAGACCGGCTTCAACACGGTGCGCCGCATCGGCCTCGTGCGCGACAACTTCACCAAGCCGAGCGTCATGGAGCTGCTGCCCGGCCGCCTCGCCATGGGCCACACGCGCTACTCCACCACCGGCGCCAAGTCCGGCACCGCGCTCCGTGACGTCCAGCCGCTCTACGCCGACTTCGCCATGGGCGGCTGCGCGGTGGCCCACAACGGCAACATCACCAACGCCGAGGCGCTGCGCCAGCAGCTGATCGAGCGTGGTTCGATCTTCCAGTCCGGCTCGGACACCGAGTGCGTCATCCACCTGATGGCCCGCTCGATCCAGAAGACGATCCCCGACCGCATGAAGGACGCGCTGCGCCTCGTCGAGGGCGCCTTCTCGATCATCGCCATGACGCGGACCAAGATGATCGGCGTGCGCGACCCGCTGGGCGTGCGCCCGCTGGTGCTGGGCCGGCTCGGCGAGACCTGGATCCTGTCGTCCGAGACCTGCGCCCTCGACATCCTCGGCGCCGAGCTGGTGCGCGAGGTCGAGCCCGGCGAGATGGTCATCATCAACGACCAGGGCGTCGAATCGCACCGACCCTTCGAGGCCGAGCGCCCGCGCTTCTGCATCTTCGAGTACGTCTACTTCTCGCGCCCCGACAGCATGATCGGCGGCCTCTCGGTCTACGAGACGCGCCGGCGCATCGGCATGGAGCTCGCCCGCGAGGCCGCCGTCGAGGCCGACATCGTCTGTGCCGTTCCCGACTCGGGGACTCCCGCGGCCATCGGCTACAGCCAGCAGAGCGGCATCCCCTACTCCATGGGGATCATCCGCAACCAGTATGTCGGTCGCACCTTCATCGAGCCGACCGACCAGATCCGCAACATGGGCGTGCGCCTCAAGCTCAACGTCAACCGCGCCGTGGTCGAGGGCAAGCGGGTGATCCTGGTGGACGACTCGGTGGTGCGCGGCACGACCAGCCGCAAGATCAAGGACATGATCCTGGCCGCCGGCGCCGCCGAGGTGCATTTCCGCATCGCCAGCCCGCCGACCCGCTGGCCCTGCTTCTACGGCGTCGACACGCCCGAGCAGGACAAGCTGCTGGCCTCTACGATGGACGAGGAGGCGATGTGCCGCCATCTCGGCTTCGACTCGCTGCGCTTCGTCTCGCTCGACGGACTCTACCGCGCCACCGGCGAGGCGGCCGGGCGCGACGGCACCCAGCCGCAGTTCTGCGACGCCTGCTTCAGCGGCGACTACCCCGTCGAGCCCTCGGACGCCCGCGCCGGCGGGCGCCTGAAGGAGCCCGTGGGCGCCTGAGGACAACGCCGGAACCCGTTGCATGAGCGAGAGATTCCTGG
>JBEPXW010000332.1:0-3290 GCA_041641715.1 Pseudomonadota bacterium | reverse complement strand
GTGCTCGAGGTGACCCATTGCGAGGGGCACCAGGGGCGCACCTTCATCATTACCCAGACCATCAAGCGCAACGTCTTCACCGACTTCGACCGCAAGCTGTCGCGCCACCTGGCGGCGACGCGGGGCGCGGGCTTCCCGGGCTTCACCGTCTCGGTCGAGGTGGCCGAGCGCGGCGGCGGCGGCGCGTCGAAGCCGCTGGCGCAGGCGCACTACGCCTCCGTCCCGCACGCGCTCAAGGGCATCGCCGAGCGCGCCTTCGGCCGCGACGGCCGCGCCGAGCTGACCGTCCACCACGACGACCCCTCCGCCGGGGACCGCGGCGCCGGGGTCAAGCGCAAGGTGACGACGGACGACGTCGAGGCGCTCGACGCGGGGCTCACGATCTGCCGCTTCCTCGGCGAGGCGGAGTTCCTTCAGCTCTCGGGTGACTTCGACGTGGTGCTCGCGGGGCCGCCGGGGGGCGAGCTGAGACCCGTGGTCATGCACCTCAAGAACGGCTCGATCACCGTGCCCTGCTCGACCGGCACGACCATCACGCCGTTCGAGTGCCCGTTGCACAACTTCGCCACCAATATCGGCGAGAGCGTGCTCGCGCAGGGCTACATGGCGCAGGCGCGCCACGGCCTCGTCGCCGCCAAGGAGGCCGCCGTGACCGAGTTCCGGGAGGCGGCCGAGCGGCAGATCCTCAACTTCGACCGCGCGCTCGCCGGCCGCCCGCTGGAGGGCCACCGGCTCGAGTCCGCCGTGGCGCTGATCGAGCGGCTGAAGGCGGGGCTCGGCTCGAGCCTCAACGGCCTGTCCGAGGACGCCCGCATCACGGCGCTGGACTGGTCGGTGACCATCGAGACCGGCGGCGAGGCCGGCTCGATCAGCAAGCACATCGCGCTCGCCCACGCCGCGGGGCAGTGAGGCGGGCGATCCGGAGCGACAAGAGGCGCGTAGAACCCGACGAGAACCCCACACGAGCGTGGCATGCGTGGCGGACGCGGGGGCCGAGGCCCCGGCGTCCGTCGTTTCGGGGGCGGCGGCGGCACGGCGCCTTCCGGCTTGCCGGAGCGCCGGTCGGGCGTATGCCAGCCCCTGTTGCTTGACACCGGGACGCGCGCCGAAACTGGATTTTCAGTCCGTTCGGGTCGATGGGTTCAGTGGGGGGCAAGAAATGACTTTGACTCGTCTTGGATCGCTGGCGACGGCCGCAATCCTGACTGCCTGCACGCCACAGAAGGAAGGTACGCCCGGGGAAGCGCCCGCATTGGAGTTGCTGTCGATGCAGGTCGCGTCTGAAATCGAGGCGGGGAAAAGCTATACGGCCACGTTGCCGTACCGGATCGCGGGCGCAGGTGATGTTACCATTGCCGAGGCCTGCTTCACGTGGTCCGGCGAGGGACCCTATTGCTTCGACGGCTTCCGGGACGACCGCGACGCCCGCGAAGTCAGCATGGACCTCGTCACGCGAAACCCGAACCGTTATCTGCTGGCCGGCTTCGTGAAGTACCGCGCGAACGGGCACGCGAAGGAGTCGAACGAGGTCTCCGCCGCGATCCGCGTGCGCTAGCCAGCGCGCCGGAGCGTCAGGCCTGCAGCAATCCCGCCCGAACCGCCCGGCGCACCATCGCGCGGTCGCCGGGTACGTCGAGGCGGCGCGCCGCCTCGTCCGGCGCAAGCCAGAGGGCGGTGTGGCCCGGCTCGGTCGGCTGGCCGTTGCGGCCGACCGCGCGGGCCAGGTGGATGAGATGCACCTTGCGCGCCCAGTAGCCGCTGCCCCAGAGCCAGGAGAAGCTCTGGAAGGCGGTGACGCGGCGCACGTCGCCGATGGTCCAGCCGGTCTCCTCGCGCACCTCGCGGTGGAGCGCCCGAAGCGGGTGCTCGCCGGGATCGACGCCGCCGCCGGGAAGCTGTAGCTCGCGCTTCTCCGGCGTCTCCTGAAAGACGCAGAGGAGCCGCCCGCCGCGCTGGACCAGCGCGTAGACGCCGATGCGGTCGCGATAGGGTCGGCCGGGGATCCAGGGCTCGCCGATGCGCTCCATGGGCGAGGCCCATGCCACGGATCGGCGCCGCGCGCCAGAGCGGCGGATCGGCGCAGGCCTGACCGGGCCCGCGATTGCGCTCCCGGGCCTGAGCCTCTATCTGGCGGGAGGGACGCCGACGGATGACGGGAGCCATGAGCCAGCAGTACCGCCTCTCCGGGGACGACACGATTCTGCCCTTCGGGCTCGAGCGCGCCGGCATCCGCGGCCGCGTCGCGCGACTCGACGCGACGCTCGAGCGCATGCTTGACCAGCACCGCTATCCCGTCCCGGTCTCGGCGCTGGTGGCCGAGGCGGTGATGCTGACGGCGCTGATCGGCCAGGCGATCAAGCTGCGCTGGAAGCTCTCGCTGCAGGTGCGCGCCGAGGGCCCCGTGCGCCTCATCGCCACGGACTACTTCGCGCCCGAGGCCGAGGGCGAGGCCGCGACCATGCGCGCCTACGCCTCCTTCGACATGGGCGAGGTGGTGTCGAGCCGGGCCGAGCCGTTCTCGCTCCTCGGCGACGGAATCTTCGGCGTCATCATCGACCAGGGCGAGGACATGCGGCCCTACCAGGGGATGACGCCGCTGGCAGGGGGCTCGCTCGCCGCCTGCGCCGAGACCTACTTCGCCCAGTCCGAGCAGCTCGCCACCCGCTTCCACCTCGAGTCGGCGCGGGCCGAGGCGCCCGGCCGCGCGCCGCACTGGCGCGTCGGCGGGCTGATGGTGCAACAGCTCCCGGACGACCTCGGCGAGACGCCCGAGGGCCCGAGCGAGTCGCACGGGCTGATGACCGCCGACGACGTGGCCGCGATGGGGAGCGGCGAGGAGGACTGGAACCGCGTAAACCACCTGATGCGCACCGTGGAGACGCACGAGCTGATCGGCCCGCACCTGGCGATGGAGGAGCTTCTCCTGCGCCTCTTCCACGAGGAGAGCCCGCGCGCCTATCCGTGGCAGCGGGTCCGGTTCGGCTGCACCTGCTCGCCCGAGCGGGTGGCCCGCGCGCTGGCCGCCTATTCCGCCGAGGACATCGCCGAGATGACCACCGAGGACGGCCGGGTGACCGCGGACTGCCAGTTCTGCTCGGCGCATTACGAGTTCGACCCGGCGATGCTGGGCGCGGAGGCGACGAAGAACCTCGACGGCTCGCGGCGCGACGGCTCCTGACGGGCGCGCGATTTTGAAAACCGGGCCGCGCGGGCTAGCTTCGCCCGGCGGGGAGGGGTGATCCCGCGCGCCGGCAATTGCCGCCGGCAGGCGGGGCCGAGCTCCCGGAAAA
>JBEPXW010000331.1:0-3297 GCA_041641715.1 Pseudomonadota bacterium | reverse complement strand
ATCGACGGCCACCAGCCGCTTTCCTCTGCCGGTGGGTCGCTGCGGGACATGACCCGTGTGGCGGGCGCGAACCCCCGGATCTGGGTCGACATCTACCTCGAGAACGCCGGCGCGGCCCGGACGCCGACGCGTGCCGTGCGCCGACGCCCCTCGCGCGGCGGCGCCGTTTGCTTTGCGCACCGGACCGCCCGGCGCCACCGGTCCCGGCCGCGCCGCCCGGATCAATCCGCTCACACCACCACGTCGAATACAGCCTCGAGGTCGCCGTCCCCGAGCCGGACGGGCGTGATCGAGGCGGCCCTCTGCGCCGCCTTGCCCAGGCGGCGGAAGATGAAGTCGCGCTGGTTGAGCGGGTGACCCTCGAGATAGATCTGCGTGATCAGCTCGCTGCCGTCGGGGCGGACGAGCCGCGCGTGGATGTGCGGCGCGCGCCCCGGATAGGGCACCGGCCGAATCGTGCGGAAGCGGTAATGGCCCGCGGCGTCCGTCCGGACCGCGCCGTAGCCCTGGAAATACGGATCGCGCGCGTCCCGCTGCTGGTCGCCCTGGTGCAGGTAGCGCCCGTTGGCGTCGCATTGCCAGATCTCCATGAGAACACCCTCCAGCGCCCGGCCGTCCCGGTCGAGCACGCGTCCCGAGAGGTGCATGACCTCGCCGCCCGCTTCGCGCACTTTGCCTGCGACCTTGACGAGGTCCCAGTCGGTGTCGCCGGGGCGGTCGGCGGGCGGAGGGTAGAAAGGTCCGGCGGTCTGGGGCGGCGTCGGCACCGCCGCGCCGGCGGCGCGGGCGAGGCCGGCGACCGCGCCGCCGACGGCGATGAGCCCGAGCGCCATGCGTCTCGGCAGGGATTCCGGCATGTTTGAGCCTCCGTGTACCTCGAGATGGGGCAGCGCCGACCGCCGGCAAGCGCCCGTGCAGTCGGGCAATGTCGCATCGAGGCAGGGCAAGGTCGCTCGACCCGCAGAAGCGGCGGGCGCTTCGGCCCAATGTGCGCGGCGAGTCGCGGCACGAGACCATCAACGGGGACGGACCATGAGAACGCACGCGCGGGCGGTTGTTGTCGGGGGCGGCGCGATCGGCTGCTCGATCGCCTATCACCTGGCGAAGGCGGGCTGGACCGACGTGGTGCTGCTCGAGCGCGACGAGCTGACGAGCGGCTCCACCTGGCACGCCGCCGGGCTCCTGCCGCTCTTCAACATGAGCTTCGCCGTCAGCCACATCCACGACTACTCGGTGAAGCTCTACAAGCAGCTCGAGGCCGAGACCGGCCTCAACGCCGGCTTCTCCGTGGTCGGCAATTTGCGCATGGCGCAGACGAAGGAGCGGATGGACGAGTACATGCTGTATGCGTCTACCGCCGAGACCGTGGGCATCAACTTCGAGTGGCTGACCCCGGGAGAGATCAAGGAGCGCTGGCCGCTGGTGCGCACCGACGACCTCGAGGGCGCCATCTACCACCCCGAGGACGGCTACATAAACCCCGCCGACGTCACCCAGGCGATGGCCCGCGGCGCCCGCCAGCGCGGCGTCGAGGTCGTCCGCCGCGCCCAGGTGGATGCCTATGAGCGGGTCAACGGCGAGTGGCTGGTCAAGGGCCGCATCATGGCCGACCGCGGCGGCAACCTTGTGCCGACCGAGGAGACCTTCGAGATCCGCTGCGAGCACGTGGTCACCGCCACCGGCAACCACGCCCAGCGCACGGCGGAGCTCCTCGGCATCTCCATGCCGGCGATCCCGGTCGAACACCAGTACATCGTCACCGAGGCGGACCCGGCGCTGGTCGAGTGGCGCAAGGCGAACCCCGAGCACCCCGTGCTGCGCGACGCCGACGCCAAGTGGTACGTGCGCGAGGAGCGCGGCGGCTGGATCCTCGGGCCCTACGAATGGGGCGCGCCGGCGCGCTTCGTCCACGGCGTGCCGGAGTCCTTCCGCGCCGACCTCTTCCCCCTCGACCTCGAGCGGATCGAGGAGGAATACATGTCGATGATCCACCGGATCCCCTCGACCGAGCCGCTGGGGCTCAAGGACGACTACAACGGCCCGATCTGCTATACGCCCGACGGCAACCCGCTGATGGGCCCGGCGCCCGGCCTTGAGAACATCTGGCTGGCCGAGGGCTTCTCCTTCGGCATCACCGCGGCCGGCGGCTGCGGCCACTATCTCGCGCAGATGATGGTCGAGGGCGAGGCCGAGATCGACATGGTCTCGCTCGACCCGCGCCGCTACGCCCGCTGGGTCAACAAGGAGTACGCCGCGCGCAAGAACGAGGAGGCCTACGCCCACGTCTACATCCTGCACCACCCGGACGAGGAGCGCCCGGACTGCCGGCCGCTGCGCACCGCGCCCTCATACGACCGCATGAAGGAGCGGGGCGCCCAGTTCGGACAGGTGAACGGCTGGGAGCGGCCGAACTACTTCGCGCCCAAGGGCTTCGACGACCATGCCGCGCGCTCGTTCCGCCGCGGCGGCTGGTGGGCGTACGCCAAGGCCGAGGCGGAGGCGGTCAGGCACGGCGTCGGCATGTTCGACGCCACCGCCTTCACCAAGCACATCGTCAAGGGCCCGGGCGCGACCCGGTTCCTCGACTGGCTGACCTGCAACAAGCTGCCGCGCGTCGGCCGCACCAACCTGACCTACGGGCTCACGGATGTCGGCACGGTCCGGACCGAGTTCACCATCCTGCGCCTCGGCGAGGACGAGTACTACTGCGTCACCTCGGGTGCCGCGCAGCTCTACGACTCCGACTATCTCATGAAGGAGGCGGCCGCGCAGCGCGAGGAGTTCGGCTGGATCGAGGTCTGGGACGTCTCCACCCAGTGGGGCGTCTTCGCCATTGCCGGGCCGCGCTCGCGCGAGGTGCTGCGGCCCCTCTTGGTGGACGCGGAGCCGGAGACCGCGCTCTCCAACAAGCGGTTCCCGTGGCTTTCCGGGAAGAAGCTCGACCTCAAGATGTGCCCGACGCTGGCGATCCGCGTCGCCTACACCGGCGAGCTCGGCTGGGAGCTGCATCACCCGGTGGAGATGCAGAACTACCTCTTCGATCTTCTAATGGAGGCGGGCGAGCCGGCGGGCCTCAAGCTCTGCGGCGCCCGCGCGCAGGGCTGGCTCCGGCAGGAGAAGTCCTATCGCGCCTTCGGCGCGGACATCGGCCGGGACGCGACGCCCTTCGAGAGCAACCTGCACCGCTTCGTCGACATGACGAAGGATTTCCGCGGCAAGCAGGCGCTCGAGGAGCGTGAGGTCCGCGCCTCCTGCGTCACCTTGCTGATCGATGGGCCGGGCGATGCCGACCCCTTG
>JBEPXW010000330.1:0-3306 GCA_041641715.1 Pseudomonadota bacterium | reverse complement strand
CCGCCGCCCGCCGCCGCAGACGAGCCAGCGCGCGGGCGGCGACGGCATGTGGCGGAGACTCTCGGCGACCGCCTCCACGGTCAGCGCGGTGAGGGTGGCGGCGCCGTCCTCGGTGGAGAGCTCCGCCACCCGGTCGAGCACCAGCGCGAACTCGTTGCGGTCGAGCGACTTCGGCGGGCGGCGGTCGAACCAGGCGCCGGCGGAGTTGAGCTGCACGGTCATCCAGTCGACCTCGCCGGCGGCCGCTGCGGCGCCCTCCGGGTCAAGGGGGCGGCCGGTGCGCTTGAGCATCCAGTCGTTGACCAGCGCGTTGCCTGGCCCGGTGTCGAAGGACAGGAGCGCGCCCTCGGCCTCCGGCACGGCGGTCGCGGGGTCGACCCAGGTCACGGTGGCGACGCCGCCGATGTTGAGGAAGGCGAGCGGCGCCTCCGCGCCCATGCGCCGGGCGAGCGCGTGGTGGTAGAAGGGTGCCAGCGGCGCGCCCTCGCCGCCGGCCGCCATGTCCGCGCTGCGGAAGTCCCAGACCACCGGGCGGTTGAGCGCCCGCGCGAGCGCAGCGCCGTCGCCGAGCTGCCAGGTCCATCCCTCCCCGGGCCGATGCACGATGGTCTGGCCGTGGAAGCCGACGAGGGCGGGCGCGACGGGGCTGCGGGCGAGAAGGCGCGCGGCGGCGGCGGCATGGTTGCCGACGACCTCGCCGGCGGCCTCGGCGAGCTCCGCCGCGTGGCCTTCGCCCGCGGGCGGGCGGTAGGCGCGCCAGTCGCGCACGACGACCTCGGTGAAGGCGGTGTCGCCGGACGCGTAGTCGCGCGCCGCCGAGGGGCCGAGCTCGGCGACCGTCTCGCCGTCGGTCAGCACCAGCGCCGCGTCCACCCCGTCCATCGAGGTGCCGCTCATCAGCCCCAGCGCCCAGACCGGGCGGCCCCCCGCAACGTCGACCATCCCTTCCCTTCCGCGGCGTTTCCGCTATAGAACCCGCGCCGGACCATACGAGAGCGCGCGATGCCCTACCAGCCGAAAGCCGAGTTCCTGCGCGTGATGATCGCGCGCGGCTTCATGCAGGACTGCACCGACCTCGAGGGGCTCGACCAGGCCCTCATGGCGGGCGAGGTGCCGGCCTATGTCGGCTATGACTGCACGGCGCCCTCGCTGCATGTCGGCAGCCTCGTCAGCATCATGATGCTGCACTGGCTGCAGAAGACCGGGCACAAGCCGATCGTGCTGATGGGCGGCGGCACCTCGAAGATCGGCGACCCCTCGGGCAAGGACGAGGCGCGGCAGCTTCTCTCCGACGAGCAGATCGCCGCCAACATGGCCGGGATCCGCGAGGTCTTCGCGCGCTTCGTCGATTTCGGCGAGGCCGGCGGCAACGCGGTCATGGTGGACAATGCCGAGTGGCTGGACGGGCTGCACTTCATCCCGTTCCTGCGGGACTTCGGGCGGCATTTCTCGATCAACCGGATGCTGACCTTCGATTCGGTGCGGACGCGACTCGACCGCGACCACTCGCTGAGCTTCCTCGAGTTCAGCTACATGCTGCTGCAGGCCTACGACTTCCTCGAGCTCTACCGGCGCACGGGCTGCCGGCTGCAGATGGGCGGCTCGGACCAGTGGGGCAACATCGTCAACGGCGTCGACCTCGCCCGCCGGGTGGAGGGCGCGGAGGTCTTCGGCCTGACGACGGCGCTCATCACCACGGCGGGCGGCGCCAAGATGGGCAAGACGGCGCAGGGGGCGATCTGGCTCAACGAGGCGATGCTCTCTCCTTACGACTACTGGCAGTACTGGCGGAACACGGCGGATGCCGACGTGGGCCGGTTCCTGCGGCTCTTCACGACGCTGCCGCTGGACGAGGTCGCCCGGCTCGAGGCGCTGGTGGGGCAGGAGCTGAACGAGGCGAAGAAGGTGCTGGCGACCGAGGCGACGACGCTGGCGCACGGGGCCGACGCGGCGCAGGCCGCGGCGGAGACGGCGCGGGAGACCTTCGAGGCGCGCGGCGCCGGCGCGGACCTGCCCACGGTGGAGCTGAGCGCCGAGGACGTGGGCGGCGGCATTTCGCTGGTGCAGCTCCTGGTGCGCGCGGGCCTCGCGGGCTCGGGCAAGGAGGCCAAGCGGCTCATTGCCGAGGGCGGCGCGCGGGTCAACGACGAGACGGTGCGCGAGCCGGGGCTGGTGCTGGGGGCGGACGACCTGGCAACCCCCGTGAAGCTCTCGGCCGGCAAGAAGCGGCACGCGCTGGCGCGGGTGGTCTGAGGACTACTCTCCCGGCCGCAGCCGCGCCACCCAGGCGCTCATCACGGGCACGGCAAGCAGCACGAAGACGATGCGCGCGACATGGTGGATGGCGACGAAGGCCGGGTCGGCGTCGATGGCGAGCGCGATCAGGCTCATCTCGGCCACCCCGCCCGGGGCGTAGGCGAGCAGCGCCGGCAGGAAGTCCTGCCCCGTCGTCGCCGCGACGACGATGGCGAAGGCCGCCGAGACGCCCATCAGGATGGTCGTGCCCGCCACGCTGACCGCGCCGAAGCGCAGAAGCCGCGACGGCTCGACCCCGTGAAACCGCGAGCCGATGGCCGAGCCGGTCACCAGCAGCGCCACCTCCACCAGCCAGTGCGGGAGCACGCCCTCGACCACCCCGGCCAGCCGCAGGACGGCGCTCGCGGCGAGCGGCCCGACCATGAAGGGGATCGGGATCCCCGCCCGGTTCATGGCCCAGACTGTCGCCAGCGCCGCCGGGAGGAGAATCGCGAGGTCGGGAAGGCTGATCAGCTCGTGACGCTCGAACATGGCGTCGGTGGGCGCCGGGTAGGCCAGGAGGCCGAAGGCGATCGCGGTCGCCATGCACACCACGATGGCGATGCGAAAGGACTGGGCGAGCGCCACCTGCCGCTCGTCGGCGCCGAGCGAGCCGGACATCAGCGTCACCGAGATCAGACCGCCGGGGATCGAGGAGCAGGCCGCCGTCATCCGCTCCTCGCCGGCGACGTGGCGGTAGAAGGCGTAGGCCGCGAGCGCCGCCACGGGCACGTAGGCCATGGCGGCGGCGATGGTGAAGGGCCACTCCAGAAGAGCGGACGCCTGCACGCCCTCGAAGCTCTCGCCGAGGAAGAGGCCGATGAGGATCAGGAAGTTTGCGCGCACCCACATGGGCACGTCCACCGGCGCGCCGGACATGCGCGCGATCATCGTGGCGAAGAGCGCCCCCAGCATCCAGGCGAGCGGCACCTCGAGCGCGTTCGCCGCCGCGCCGCCGGCCGCGCCGATGGCGAGGCCGAGCGCGAGGCGTCTCAGCCGCGGCGGGCTGAG
>JBEPXW010000329.1:0-3309 GCA_041641715.1 Pseudomonadota bacterium | reverse complement strand
CAGGCCGCCACCACCGGCGCGTAGGAGCCCGGCACGAAGCGGCGATAGCTGTTGTGGTGCGGCGCGAAGACCAGCATGGCGTCCGCCATCGAGGCGAGCATCCCCGCCACCGCGTGCCGGATCAGGGCCACCTGACCGTTGCCGCCGCCGTCGAAGGCGTTGGCCCCGGCCTTGTCCAACAGGCTCAGATGGATGTGCATCCCCGACCCCGCCATCGCCCCGAAGGGCTTCGGCATGAAGCTCGCGTCGAGCCCGTGCGCCCGCGCCACGCCGCGGATGGCGCGCTTCAGCGCGATCATGTGGTCGGCGGCGGCCAGCGGGTCCTCCACATGGGCCAGGTTGATCTCGAACTGCCCGGCGCCGAACTCGCAGATCGCCGTCTCGGCCGGCGCGCCGAGGGCCTGCGCCGCGCGCGTCACGTCGGCCATCAGCGGCTCGAAGGCGCGCATCACCTCCATGTCGTAGAGCTGCGAGCGGTCGAGCCGCCCGCCCGCGACCGGGTTCATCGGCGGCGCCGGCGCCTTCGGGTCGACGAGGTAGAACTCGAGCTCGAGTGCGATCACCGGCCGGTAGCCCATGGCCCCGGCCCGCTCGGCCACGCGCATGAGAACACCGCGCGGGTCGTAGCCGCTGATCGCGCCGTTGCCCGCCTCGGTGATCATGCACTGGAGCTGCGCCGTCGGCCGCTTCGCCCACACCATCGGCGCCAGCGACGCCTCCACCGGCACCAGGTTCCCGTCCGGGTCCCCGGTCTCGAGCGCGATCCCCGCCTCGGCCACGTCGGCCCCGAAGATGTCGAGGCCCAGTGTCGAGACCGGCATCTTCATGGTCCCCGCGGCCAGCTTCTCCAGCATCTCGATCGGCACCAGCTTGCCGCGCGCCACGCCGTTCAGGTCCGAGACGTAGACCTCGGCCACCTCGATCTCCCCGTGGGCCTCGCGGAAGCGGGCGAGGTGCTCGGCGAAGCTCACGGCTATCCCCGCGTCCGCGCGTAGAGGCAGACAAGCTCGAGCGCGATGGTCGCCCCGGCGAGCGCGGTGATCTCGGCGTGGTCGTAGGGTGGCGCGACCTCGACCACGTCCATGCCGACCACGTTGACACCCTCGAGCCGCCGGATGATCTCCTTCGCCTGCCAGGTGGAGAGCCCGCCGCAGACCGGCGTGCCCGTGCCGGGCGCGAAGGCCGGGTCGAGGCAGTCTATGTCGAAGGTGACATAGGCCGGGTTGTCGCCGACGGTCTCGCGGATCAGGGCCACCGTCGCATCGATCCCCTCGCCGTGCACCCGGTTGGCGTCGCACACCACGAAGTCCGAGGCGTCCGTGTAAGTCGTCCGGATGCCGACCTGCACCGAGCGGCGCGGATCCACAATCCCGTCATTCGCCGCGTGGCTGAACATGGTGCCGTGGTCGATGCGCTGGCCGTCGTCGACCGCGGTGTCGCAATGGGCGTCAAACTGGATCAGGCTGAGGCCCTGCCCGTGCAGCGCCGCGTGGGCGCGCAGGCTCGGATAGGTGACGAAGTGGTCGCCGCCGAGCACAAGCGCCGCGGCCCCCTCGGAGAGGACATGGCGCAGCGCCGCCTCGATCTCGCCCGGCACCTGCTCCGGATGGCCGTGGTCGAAGTGGATGTCGCCCCAGTCCACCACGCTCAGCCGCTCGAACGGGTCGAAGGGCGAGGGCCAGGCGTGGCTCCAGGAGAGCTGCGTCGAGGCGGCACGGATGCCGCGCGGGCCGAAGCGGCTGCCCGGCCGGTTCGAGGTGGCGGTGTCGAACGGCACGCCCACCACGGCGAGATCGACGTCCCGGAGGTCGACCGAGTAGCGCCGCCGGCAGAAGCTGAGCGCGCCCGAGAACATCTGCTCGTCATGGGTCCGCGCCCGCGCATCGCCGGCGAGGAAGCCGTAGTCCTTGCGGTACCGGCTCATCGCGCGTCCCCCGCGACCTCGCCCAGCCACGCGGCCACGGCGGCATGGTCGTAGGTGGTCAGCTCGAAGCGGTTGCCGTCCGGGTCGCAGAAATAGATCGACCAGGCGCGGTCGTGGTCGACGACGTCCGTCGCCGTCACCCGGCCCCCTTCGCGGTCGCCGAGCGCCTCGTCGCCGAGCCGCCCGAGGAAGCCGAGAAACCCTTCCACATCCGTGCGGAAGGCGATGGTATGGTCGCCCTCCGTCGCCGGCGTTCCGGCGAAGAGGGCGAGGCAGGGCCGGCCGCCCGCCGTCTCGAGGAAGAGCGGCCCGCCCGCCTCGCGCGCCCAGTCGGCGAAGGCCGCCGCGGGCCTCAGCCCGAGGACGCGCCCGAACCAGCGGGCCGCCGCCTCGCGGTCGGCCACCCGGACATGGACGTGATCGAGCCCCTCGACGTGCATGCGTGACTCTCCCGGCCGCCTCCCGGCCCGATCACTGCACCCATTTCGGGCCGCAGGCAAGTGCTTGACGCGGCCATGCGCCCCCGCGCATAGGGAGGACGCCGCCAGCCCGGAGGGACCGATGCCCGTCGCCGCCAAACTGCGCCCGACCGCCGAGTACCAGGCGATGGATGCCGCCCACCACTGGCACCCCTTCACCGACACCAAGGCGCTGAACGCGCAGGGCGCCCGCGTCTTCACCGGCGCGGAGGGCTGCTGGCTGACGGACTCCGAGGGCAACCGCATCCTCGACGGCATGGCCGGGCTCTGGTGCGTCGCCGTCGGCTACGGCCGCGACGAGATCGTCGAGGCGGTCGCCCGCCAGATGCGCGCGCTGCCCTACTACAACACCTTCTTCCAGTGCACCCACCCGACCGCCGCCGAGTTCGCCGCGGCGCTGACGGCGGAGGCCCCCGCCCCTATGAGCCGGGTGTTCTTCACCAATTCCGGCTCCGAGGCCAACGACACCGTCTTCCGCCTCGTTCGGCTCTACTGGGACTGCAGGGCCAAGCCCGCGAAGAAGATCTTCATCGCGCGCAGGAACGCCTATCACGGTTCCACCGTGGCAGGCGCCTCGCTCGGCGGCATGGCCGGGATGCACAAGCAGTCCGGCCTGCCGATCGCCGGCGTCCACCACATCGGCCAGCCCTACTGGTTCGGCGAGGGCCGCGACATGGACACGGCGGAATTCGGCCGGATGCGCGCCCGCGAGCTCGAGGAGGCCATCGACGCGCTTGGCGAGGACAACGTCGCCGCTTTCGTCGCCGAGCCGATCCAGGGCGCGGGCGGCGTCATCATCCCGCCCGAGAGCTACTGGCCCGAGATCGCCCGCATCTGCGCGGAGCGCGAGATCCTGCTGGTCGCCGACGAGGTCATCACCGGCTTCGGCCGCACCGGCGCCATGTG
>JBEPXW010000328.1:0-3311 GCA_041641715.1 Pseudomonadota bacterium | reverse complement strand
CTTGCCGGTGCCGGCGCCGGCCAGCACGAGAACGGGGCCGTCGAGCGCCTCGACGGCGGCGCGCTGGCCGGGGTTGAGCGCCTCGAGATAGGGGGCCTCGGGGCGCGCGCGCTCGGAAAGCGGCCGATCCCAGGCCTCGAACGGCGCCGCCTCGTCGGGGTCCATCCTGCTCATCGCGGGCAACATAACCGCTCGGCGCCGGGCGGGAAAGGCTTTGTTCTCCACATGTTCGCCCACAGCCCCGCGGTTTCTGGACAATTCGTCGTCACCTGCCTTGTTCGGCCCGCGGAACGCAACACTTCTGTGACCAACGGTGACCGAGACCCGAGGTAATGCGATGTTCGGCCTGAGAAAGACCAAGCTGCCAAACCCGGAAAACGCCCTGGCGGGCCGCGCCGAGCCGATCCCGACCGCCGAGCGCCACTTCGTCACCGACCGGCCGCTCAAGGGGCCCTATCCCGAGGGCACCGAGATGGCGATGTTCGCCATGGGCTGCTTCTGGGGCGTCGAGCGGCGCTTCTGGAAGACGCCGGGCGTCTGGGTGACCATGGTCGGCTATGCCGGCGGCACGACGCCGAACCCGACCTATCACGAGGTCTGCACCGGGCTCACCGGGCACACGGAGGTGGTGCGCATCGTCTACGAGCCCGACAAGGTCTCCTATGCCGAGTTGCTGCGCGCCTTCTGGGAGAACCACGATCCGACCCAGGGCATGCGCCAGGGCAACGACATCGGCACCCAGTACCGCTCGGCGATCTTCACCTATGACGACGCGCAGGAGCGGCTGGCCCGCGAGACCTGCGAGCTCTTCCAGGAGCGGCTGAACGCCGCGCGCCACGGGCGGATCACCACCGAGATCCGGCCCGCGCCCGCATTCTACTTCGCCGAGGACTTCCACCAGCAGTACCTCGCCAAGAACCCCGGCGGCTATTGCGGCGTCGGCGGCGTCGGCGTGAGCTGCCCGGTCGGCACCGGCGCCTGAGCCGCCCAAGCCCCGTGACCACCTACACGGCCCTGACGACGCTGAAGGACTCCGCCTCGGCCGAGGCGCTGGCCGCCGCCATGGAGCGGCTCGACCCGGCGCCGGTCGGCGTCGGCGTGATGGAGATCGAGGACGGCTCCGAACTTCGGGAGGTCGGCGGCTACTTCCTCGAGCCGCCCGACGAGACCGGGCTCGCCGTGCTCGCCGCCGCCTTCGCGGCCCGGCCCTTCGCCGTCAGCCGCGTCGACGACCGCGACTGGGTTGCGCAGGTGCAGCGCGAGCTGGCGCCGGTCGAGGCGGGGCGGTTCGTGCTCCACGGCGGCCACGACGCGCACCGGGTGCCGGCGAACCGGCTGGGCCTCCGCATCGAGGCGGCCATGGCGTTCGGCACGGGCCATCACGGCAGCACGCGCGGCTGCCTGCTCCTGCTCGAGCGGCTGATCCGGCGGGGCCTGCGCCCGCGCCGCGTTGCAGATATCGGCTGCGGCACGGGCGTGCTGGCCATGGCGGCGGCACGTGTCTGGCGTGTTCCCTGCGTGGCGACCGATTTCGACCCGGTCGCCGTGATGACGGCCGCCGAGAACGCCCGCGCGAACCGCCTCCATCCCTGGGTGCGGACGGGCGCGGCAGCGGGGTTCGCCGGCTGGCTCGCGCGCGCCTTCGCGCCCTATGACCTCGCCTTCGCCAATATCCTCGCGGGGCCGCTCAAGGACATGGCGCCGGAAATGGCCGCGCATGTCGCGCCGGGTGGGCGGGCGATCCTCTCGGGGCTGCTGCACTCGCAGGCGCGCGGCGTGGAGGCCGTATATGCCGGCCACGGCTTCCGGCGCGAGGACCGGGTCGATCTCGGCGACTGGACCAGCCTCCTGCTCCGCCGCCGCAAATGAGAAAGGCCGCCCCGTGGGGCGGCCCTCCCTTGACCGGGCTTCGGGCGCGGCTCAATAGCCGCCGTCGGCCAGCCTCTGGACGTCGGCCGGGGTGAGGCCGATGTCGTCGAGCTGGCGCGGGCTGAGCCGGCGCAGCTCGGTCACGGTCTGACGGACCTGGTTCCAGCGACGGATGCTGGCGATCATGCTCGACACCGCCGTCACGATCCGATGGACGGTGAGGGCGCCGAACGGGACCGCCTGGGGAGCGACGGTGTGGGCCATGGCGGGTTCTCCTGGATCACGGGGTTGCGGATGCCATCTACATTCTGAGCCCGCCAGATAGGCCCGTTTCGCACCGCAAACAATTTCCATAAACGCATTGTCACCTTGCGTTTTTCGCATGGCTCGCGGGCGCTCATGTTGCGTCGCACAAAAGCGACGCCCCGCGATGCGAATTCGACGCCGGCGCATCTCGAGGCTGGCCCTTGTTCCCCTTTCGTGCTAACGAGGGCTTGAGGCAGTTCGGGCAGGGATCGACGAGGGGTCCGGAAAAATGCGGGTGATCGGCTTCGATCCGGGGCTGCAACGCACCGGGTGGGGCGTCGTCGACGTGACGGGCACGAGACTCTCCCACGTCGCCAACGGCGTCTGCGCCAGCGGCAATGGCGCGCTGGCCGAGCGTCTGGCGCGGCTCCACGAGCTGATCGCCGCGGTGGTGCGGGCGCACGGGCCGGACGCGGCGGCCGTCGAGCACACCTTCGTCAACAAGGACGCCGGGGCGACGCTGAAGCTCGGCCAGGCGCGGGCGATCTCGCTTCTGGTGCCAGCGCAGCTCGGGCTGCCGGTCGCAGAGTACGCGCCCAACGCCGTCAAGAAGGCGGTGGTCGGAGTGGGCCACGCCGCGAAGGGGCAGATCGGCCATATGGTCCGCCGGCTCCTGCCAGGTGCAGAGATCAACGGCGAGGACGCGGCCGACGCGCTGGCGGTGGCGATCTGCCATGCATGGTCGGCGGGCGCGAGCGCGCGCATGGCGCGGGCGGTGGCAGAGGCGGAGGGAGGCGCATGATCGGCAAGATCACCGGACGGGTGGACTACGTCGCCGAGGACCACGTGCTGCTCGAGGCGGGCGGCATCGGCTACATCGTCCATTGCGCGCCGCCGACGCTGGCCGCCCTGCCGGGCCCGGGCGAGGTGGCCGCGCTCTACACCGAGCTCGTGGTGCGCGAGGACCTGATGCAGCTGATCGGCTTTCGCACGGTGGCGGAGCGCGAGTGGCACCGGCTCCTGACCTCGGTGCAGGGGGTGGGCGCGCGGCTCTCGCTGGCGATCCTCGGGGCGCTGGGCCCGGACGGCGTCAGCCGGGCGCTGGCTCTCGGCGACCCCGGCGCGATCCGGGGCGCGCCGGGCGTGGGGCCGAAGCTCGCCCAGCGCATTGTCCACGAGCTGCGCGACAAGGCGCC
>JBEPXW010000327.1:1833-3321 GCA_041641715.1 Pseudomonadota bacterium | reverse complement strand
GCGGTGGTCGGCGAGCGTGTGCCAATCGTCGTCAGCCTCGACTACCACGCGAATGTCACCCCCGCGATGGTCCGGCTGAGCGATGGGATGGCAGCCTACCGCACCTATCCGCATGTCGACCGGCCCGAGACGGGCGCCCGGGCGGCCGACATTCTGAACGCCCTCCTGGAGCGCGGACGCCCGCCGGGGCGTGCGCTCCGCAAGCTCCCCTTCCTGTTGCCTCTCAACGGCCAGTGCACGCTGGTCGAGCCGTCGCGCGGCATTGTCGAGGCCACGGCCGCGCCTGCCGGCGACGTGATTGCGCTTTCCTATCTCGCCGGGTTTCCCGCGTCGGACCTGCATGACTGCGGTCCGGCGGTCGTCGCCCACGCCTGGAGCCAGGCGGCCGCCGACGAGGCTGCCGAGGCGCTCGTGCGCGAGATCGAGGAGCGCGAGGCGGAGTTCGAGGAGGAGATAGTGCCGCCGGCAGAGGGCGTCCGGCGCGCGATCGAGCGCGCCGCGCGGGCGAGCCGGCCGGTGATCCTGGCCGACACGCAGGACAACCCGGGCTGCGGTGGCACCGCCGACACGACCGGCCTTCTGTTCGAGCTGGTGCGCGCCGACGCGCAGGGCGCCGTTCTCGGCTATCTGTGCGACGCCGAGGCGGCCCGGCGCGCCCACGAGGCGGGGCTTGGTGCCCGGATCGACATCGAGCTCGGCGGCCGCAATGGGCCGGAGGGCGTGGTGCCGTTCCGCGGTACCTTTACCGTCACCCGCCTCGGCGACGGCCGGATGCAGACGACCGGCCCGGTTTCCGGCGGCCGTGACGTCGATCTCGGCCCGATGGCGCTCCTGACCATCGAGGGGGTCAGCGTCGCCGTGACCAGCAAGCGCATGCAGGCGCTCGACAAGGCGCCCTTCCTGCATCTCGGTGTCGATCCCGCGCGGCAAGGGATCCTCGCGCTGAAGAGCACCTGCCATTTTCGCGCGGAGTTCGCACCGATGGCCGAGGAGATCATCGTTGTCCTCGCGCCGGGCCGCTACCTCGCCGATCCGGCCGGCTACCCGTATCGGCGGCTGCGGCCGGGCGTCCGCCTGCGGCCGCTCGGCCCGGTCTTTGCCGGGCCACGCGGAGACGCCTCACTCAGCGAAGAGGCGACCGATGGCGCATGACCCGGCCCGGGCAGCCGGGAGCGAGACGCCCGTGCGGCATGTGACGGCCGCCGCGGTCAAGTCCATACTCTCCGACGGCGGCGAAATCGCGTTGATCGACGTGCGCGAGCACGGGCAATACGGGGAGGGCCACCCGTTCTTCGCCGTCAACCTTTCCTACAGCCGGCTCGAGGCCCTGGCGCCGCGTCTGATGCCGCGCCGCGCGGTGCGCTGCGTTCTCGTCGACGCCGGCGACGGCGTGGCCGAGAAGGCGGCGCGGCGCCTGGCCGCGATCGGCTATACCGATGTCAGCATCATGGCCGGCGGCGCGCCCGCCTGGGCCGAGGCGGGCTTCAC
>JBEPXW010000327.1:0-1823 GCA_041641715.1 Pseudomonadota bacterium | reverse complement strand
AACGTTCCCTCCAAGGCCTTCGGCGAGCTGGTCGACCACGAGATGCAGACGCCGTCGATCTCGGCCGAGGAACTGAAGGCGGCGCTCGACGCGGGCGAGGATCCGGTCATTCTGGATGGCCGCACGCCGGACGAGTTCCGCAAGATGGCGCTGCCGGGCGCGCGCTCGCTACCCAATGTCGAGCTTGCCCACCGCCTCGCGGCGCTCGGGACACAGCCGAACAGCCGGATTGTGATCAACTGCGCGGGGCGCACTCGCTCGATCATCGGGGCGCAGTCCTTGCGCAATCTCGGCGTCCCATACGAGGTGGTGGCGCTGAGAAACGGCACGCAGGGCTGGCAGCTGGCCGGCTTCGATCTCGTGCGCGGACGCGAGCCGGAGCGATTGCCCGAGCTCTCGCCCGAGGAGCGCGAGCTCAGCAGAGAGACGGCGCGGCGCCTGATCCGAGGATCGGGACTTGCCGTGATCGGCTGCACCGAGCTCGAGCGGCAACGCGCCGATCCCTCCCGAACCTGCTATCTCTTCGACGTGCGCACCGCCGAGGAGTTCGCGGGGGGGCACGTGCCCGGGGCGATCCATGCCCCCGGAGGACAGCTCGTGCAGGCCACGGACCGGTGGATTGCCGTCCGCGGCGCGCGCGTCATCCTCTCCGACGACACCGGGCTTCGCGCCGCGACGACCGCGCTCTGGCTCCGTGGCATGGGGCATGAGGCCGCGATCCTCGACGTGGATGCGTCCGAGGCAGGCGCGTGCTCACCCGAAGCGCCGCAGAAGAGCTGCCTGCCGGAGATTGCCCCGGATGAGGTGCCCTCCCGCCTTGCCGCCGGCGCGGTGCTCCTCGACCTCTCCCCGTCCATGCAGTACCGTCGTGCCCACATCGCCGGCGCGCGCTGGGCGATCCGCCCGCGCCTCGATGCGCTCGACCTCACCCGGGCCTCCGAAATCCTCCTCGTCGCGCCCGATCCCGCGGTCGGCGAGGCCGCGGCGCTCGACCTGGGCGAGCGCTATACCGTACCGATTCTCGCGGTTCCGGGCGGCCTTGAGGCGTGGCGCGCGGCGGAACTCGAGGTCGTGGCCAGCCCCGAGGATCCGCCGGACGAGAAGTGCATCGACTATCTCTTCTTCGTGCACGACCGACACGACGGCAATCTGGCCGCGGCACGCGCATATCTCGACTGGGAGACCGGCCTCCTGGCCCAGCTGGACGATGAGGAGCGTGCGGCCCTGAAACCTGCTCTCTCGCTTCGGCGAGACAGCACTTGACGGTCCGAATCCAGGTAGAGCGCGGACAAGATCTCTTTTACCAACCGGAGACCTTTATTGCTCGCTTCGGCATATCCCTGCCTGCTCCCGCATTACGGCATAGTCGCCCAGCATCTCGACGATCGCCGACCTCTCCGGCAGCAGCTCGAGCTAATCGGCCGCCCGCGCCCGGAACTCGGCACTGTACTCGACGACCGGCGGGTAGACCGCGACGGCGGCCGGCTCAAGGCCTTCCGCCAACTGCTCGTCGATGCCGGCCGGCCTCGCCGCGTCACGCTGACCGCCATCCTCCGCGAGCACCAACTCCTTGTCTCCGCCCTTGTCGGAGATGACCCATTCTGGTCCTCGAAAGCCGCTTGACGCAAACGCGGATGATTACGCGCCCTCTGGACCCGCTCCCGCCCTTCGTCCAAACTCGTCGCCGTTGGGACCGGGACGCCAAAAAGTCCCGGGTCGCAAGGGAGGAATGCAAATGACACGGACAGTTGCGCCCATCGCTCTGGCTCTGGGCCTGGCGCTCACGGCGCCCGCCATCGCCGAACCGGTCAAGGTGGGCTTCA
>JBEPXW010000326.1:0-3322 GCA_041641715.1 Pseudomonadota bacterium | reverse complement strand
CGGGCCGATCTCCGCCAGCGCCGCGGCGGGGACGCGGGCGATGGTGGTGCGCTTCATGAAGTCGAGGACCGACAAACCGGAGGAGAACCGGGCCGAGCGCGCCGTCGGCAGCACGTGGTTCGGGCCGCCGACATAGTCGCCGATCACCTCCGGCGTGTGGCCGCCGAGGAAGATCGCCCCGGCATGGCGGATCCGCGGCAGGAGCGCATCCGGGTCGGCGACGCAGAGCTGCAGGTGCTCGGGCGCCACGCGGTTGGCGAGCTCCGCCGCCTGGTGCGTGTCGCGCACGGCGATCACCGCGCCGTGATCGCGCCAGCTCGCCCCGGCGATCTCGGCACGCGTCAGGCGTTGCAGCCAGCGATCCACCGCCCGCGCGACCTCCGAGCCGAAACCCGGGTCGTCGGTCATCAGGATCGACTGGGCGCTTTCGTCGTGCTCGGCCTGGGCGAGGAGGTCGAGGGCGACCCAGTCGGCGTCGTTGTCGCTGTCGGCGATGACGAGGACCTCGGAGGGCCCGGCGATCATGTCGATGCCGACCGTGCCGAAGACGCGCCGCTTGGCCGCGGCGACATAGGCGTTGCCGGGGCCGACGATCTTGTCCACGGGCCGGATCGGGCCCGCGCCGTAGGCCATAGCCGCGACCGCCTGCGCGCCGCCGATGCGCCAGACCGTCCCGACGCCCGCCAGCCGCGCGGCCAGCAGAACAAGCGGGTTGACCCGGCCGTCAGGCGTCGGCGCACACATCTCGAGCCGGCCGACGCCGGCCACCCGCGCCGGGATCGCGTTCATCAGCACCGAGGACGGGTAGCTCGCCGTCCCGCCCGGCACGTAGAGGCCAGCCGCGTCCACCGGTCCCCAGCGCCAGCCGAGGCGGACGCCGGCGGCGTCCTCCCAGTCGGCGTCCTCGGGGAGCTGGCGCTCGTGGTAGGCGCGGATGCGCGCGGCCGCGAGCTCGAGCGCCGCCCGCTCGGTCTCCGGCACCGTGGCGATGGCGGCGTCGATCTCCGCGGCCGGGATGGCGAGCGTGTCCGCCGTGAGCTCCAGCCGGTCGAAGCGGCGGGTGAGCGCGATCACGGCCTCGGCGCCGCGCGCCCGGACGTCTGCGACGATCTCCGCCACGGCCGCGTCCACATCCGCCTCGGCCTCGCGCCGCGCGTCGAGAAAGGCGGCGAATCGCGCCTCGAAATCGGGCTCGTCGTGGCTCAGCGTGACGGGCATGCGCGCCTCCCCGCGGCAGGGATCCAGGCCGGGACCGCGCCCTCTTTACTCGGGGCGCAAAGGGCAGACAACCCGGCCCTTTTCTGCTAGAGAACGCCCGATCCGCGGCGGGCACGACAGGGGGAAGCGCATGGGTTGGTCCGCGCACGTGATGAACGTCCTCGCCGGCATCGCGATCCTGGCCGTCGGCATCTGGATCGCGGGCCGCGTCTCGGGCCTGATCCGCCGGCTCTCGCAGCGGTACCCACAGCTCGACGTGACGCTGTTCGGCTTCCTCGCCCAGCTCGGGCGCTGGGCGGTGGTCGCGCTGACGGTCATCATCGTCCTCGGCCAGTTCGGCATCCAGACCACCTCGCTGATCGCGCTGGTCGGCGCCGCCGGCCTGGCCATCGGCCTCGCGCTGCAGGGGACGCTGTCGAACCTGGCGGCCGGCGTGATGCTGCTCGTCTTCCGGCCCTTCAAGGTGGGCGACTACGTCACAGCCGGGGGCCACTCGGGCACGGTCGAGGAAATCTCGCTCTTCACCACGGCGCTGGTCAGCCCCGACAACGTGCTGACCATCGTGCCGAACGGCGACATCTGGGCGCAGGCGGTGACGAACTACTCGGCGAAGGAGCTGCGCCGCCTCGACCTTGACTTCGGCGTGTCCTACGGGACCGACCTCAAGGCGGCCGAGCAGGCGCTGCACGAGGTCATCGGGGGGGACTCCCGCGTCCGCGACGAGCCCTTCGAGCCCTTCGTCGCCGTTACCAATCTCGGCGACAGCTCGGTCGACTTCACCATCCGCGTCTGGTGCAGCGCCTCGGACTACTGGGCGCTGCGCTTTGACACGCTCCGTCGCGTCAAGGAGGCCTTCGACGAGCGCGGCATCGAGATCCCGTTCCCGACCACGACCGTCGTGCGCAGGGAGGGCGCCTGAGCCGCGGCGACGCCCCCTACCCATGGACGGCGAATCCGCCTAAGACGCGTCGAGCGCCGCCCGGAGATCGCCGGAGACGACCCGCCGCATGAGCGACCGACACGCCGAGATCGAAGCCGTCATCCGCGACCTTGCACTGGCCGCCGGACGCCGCATCATGGAGATCCGCGCGGGCGACGGGCTGGAGGCGCGCGCCAAGGCGGATTCCAGCCCGGTCACCGAGGCCGACCTCGCCGCCGACCGCCTTATCGCTGCGGGGCTGGCCGATGCCTTCCCCGACATCCCCGCGGTGACCGAGGAGAACGCGGAAAGCCACCGCGAGACCGGGCATGACCGCTTCTTCCTCGTCGATCCGCTCGACGGCACGAAGGAGTTCGTCCGCAGCGAGGGCGAGTTCACCGTCAACATCGCGCTGATCGAGGCGGGCGAGCCCGTCATGGGCGTGGTCTACGCGCCGGCCGTCGGCCGCCTGTTCCGGAACTGCGCCAACGGCGGCGCGGTGGAGGAGCGCATCGACGCCAGCGGCCATGCGGTCGGCGGCTCGCAACGGGCGATCGGCGTGTCCGCGCCCGACAACGCGGCCCTTGTCGTGATCGCCTCGAAGTCGCACCGCGACCAGGCGACCGAGGCGTACATCGCCCGCTACCGCGTGGCGCGCTTCATGGAGGCGGGCTCGTCGCTCAAGTTCTGCCTCGTGGCGGCGGGGGAGGCGGACTTCTATCCCCGCCTCGGCCGCACGATGGAGTGGGACACCGCCGCCGGCCACGCCGTGCTGCGCGCCACGGGGGGGCTTGTGCTGCGCTTCGCCGACCACCATCCGCTGGCCTACGGCAAGCCGGGGTTCGAGAACCCGTCTTTCCTCGCGCTCTCGCCCGGTGTGGTGCTCATGCCCGCCGAGGCGACCGCGACCCCGGACGGGCGATGAGCGTCTGCATCGTCATCCCGGCCCGCTATGGCTCGACCCGCTACCCGGGCAAGGCGCTGGCGCCGCTGCGCGGCGCTGCGGGCGAGGCGCGGAGCCTCGTCCGCCGCACCTGGGACGCGGCCCGGGCCGTCGCGGGCGTCGACCGGGTGGTGATCGCCACCGACGACCCGCGGATCGAGGCCGAGGCGAAAGGTTTCGGCGCCGAGGTCGCCATGACCTCGCCCGACTGCGCCAACGGCACCGAGCGCTGCGCCGAGGCA
>JBEPXW010000325.1:0-3331 GCA_041641715.1 Pseudomonadota bacterium | reverse complement strand
CTGCACCAAGCACAACTGGCTGGTGAAGGACACCAAGCACCTGGCCGACATCATCCACCGCGCCTTCCACGTCGCCACCCACGGCCGCCCCGGCCCGGTGCTGGTCGACATCCCCAAGGACGTGCAGTTCGCCTCGGCCCCCTACATGCCGCCCGAGGAGGCGCGCACCCACACCTACCGGCCGCAGACCGAGGCCGACCCGGAGGCCGTCGCCGCGGCGGTGGAGCTGATCGAGCAGGCCGAGCGGCCGATCCTCTACACCGGCGGCGGGGTCATCAACGCGGGCCCCGAGGCCAGCCGGCTGCTGCGCGAGCTGGCCGACGCCACCGGCTTCCCGCTCACCTCGACGCTGATGGGGCTCGGCGCCTACCCCGCCTCGGGCAAGGGCTGGATCGGCATGCTCGGCATGCACGGCACCTACGAGGCGAACATGGCGATGCACGACTGCGACCTGATGCTCTGCGTCGGGGCGCGCTTCGACGACCGCATCACCGGCAAGCTCGACGCCTTCTCGCCGGGCTCGGCCAAGGTCCACATCGACATTGACCCGGCCTCGATCAACAAGAACATCCATATCGACGTGCCCATCGTCGCCGACTGCGCCAGCGCGCTCAACGACATCGTGGCGTTGTGGCGCGACCGGGGCGCGAAGAAGAAAACCGCCAAGGTCGGCGAATGGTGGAAGCAGATCGAGGCGTGGCGCGCCGTCGACTGCCTGCGCTACAAACCCAGCGACACGCTCATCAAGCCGCAATACGCCATCCAGCGGCTCGAGGCGCTGACCAAGGACCGCGACCGCTACGTCTGCACCGAGGTCGGTCAGCACCAGATGTGGGCCGCCCAGTTCATGGGCTTCGAGGAGCCGCATCGCTGGATGACGAGCGGAGGACTCGGCACCATGGGCTACGGCGTCCCCGCCTCGATCGGCGTGCAGATCGCCCACCCCGGCTCCCTCGTCATCAATGTCGCCGGCGAGGCGAGCTTCCTGATGACCATGCAGGAGATGTCGACGGCCGTTCAGTACATGCTGCCGGTCAAGCAGTTCATCCTGAACAACGAGCGCCTCGGCATGGTCCGCCAGTGGCAGCAACTCCTGCACGGCGAGCGCTACAGCCATAGCTACTCCGAGGCGCTCCCGGACTTCGTCAAGCTCGCCGAGGCGTTCGGCGCGAAGGGTATCCACTGCTCGAACCCGGCCGACCTCGACGATGCTATCATGGAGATGCTCGACTACGACGGCCCGGTGATCTTCGATTGCCTGGTCGAGAAGCACGAGAACTGCTTCCCGATGATTCCGTCCGGCAAGGCGCACAACGAGATGCTGCTCGGCGAGGCCACCACCGACGGCGCCATCGGCACCGGCGGCGCGGTGCTCGTCTGAATTCAGGGAGCCAAGATGTCCCCCCTCCAGATCAAGCCCGGCTCCACGAGCCACTCGGCCTACAACCTGCGCGAGACGCACACGCAGGCCGAGGAGCGGCACACCCTCTCGGTCCTCGTGGACAACGAGCCGGGCGTCCTCGCCCGCGTCATTGGCCTATTCTCGGGGCGCGGCTACAACATCGACAGCCTGACGGTGGCGGAGACCGACCACGCCAGCCACCTCTCGCGCATCACCATCGTCACCACCGGCACCCCTCAGGTGATCGAGCAGATCAAGGCCCAGCTCGGCCGCCTCGTCCCCGTCCACGACGTCCACGACCTGACCGTCGAGGGCGAGCACCTCGAGCGCGAGCTGGCCCTCATCAAGGTCATCGCCACCGGCGAGCACCGCGTCGAGGCGCTCCGCATGGCCGACCTGCTCGGTGCCCGTGTGGTCGACGTGACGCTCGAGAGCTTCGTCTTCGAGCTCGCACAGGCCACGCAGGAGGTAGACAAGTTCATCGAGCTCATGCGCCCGCTTGGCCTTGCCGAGGTGACCCGCACCGGCGTCTGCGCCATGCTGCGCGGCGCCAACGCCTTCAAGTCCGAGGAGCCGGAGCCCGAGCCCGCCAAACCCACGCGGAAGAAGTCCGGGAAGGCCAAGGCGGAGAAACCGGAGCCGGCCCGATGAGCGGTGCGGTATTCCGGATCGCCGTGCTCGGCGCGGCCGCCCTGCTGGCAGCCTGCCAGGCGACACCCGAGCAATCCGGCGAAGAAAAGGCGTCTACCACGGAAGCCTCCGAAGCACCGGCGGAGGACGCTGCCGCCGAAGCTGAAGGCGAGGCGACCGCCGACGCCACCACCGAGGAACCGGAGCAGCCCGCGACGGAGTCCGGCGCTACGCCGGCGTCCGGGCCGCACATCTACATGGCGCTCCAGCCCGGCGGCACCGGCCACCCGACCTCCGTGGTCTTCGCCATCGACTCCGCCCGCGACGGCACGCCCTCCGACGACCCGGCGATCCGCCTCACGCCGGACGCCGGCAACTGCAATCCGCAGGAGATGCGGAGCTACGACTTCCCGCCCGGGGCGTCCACGCCGGTCGTCGGCCAGCCGGAGCTCGAGCGCGGCCTCACCGCCCGCGACCTGCCGCGCTTCCTCGCCGCCTCGGTGACGGGGCGCCTGATCGATGCAGGCCTCGCGAGCGAGCCCGAGGAGACCCGTCCCCTCAACGTCTGCACGCGCAAGCTCTGGGAGCGCCTCGTGACGGCGCAGGGCCAGGCCGCCCAAGGCGGCGGTTGACGGCGGAGCCGTTCCGGCGCCGTCGCGACCTGGGCGGTGGCGTGCGCCCCCCCCCCTGCTTCGCGCGATGCTGACCGGCGCGCTCGACCTTCCCGCCCTTCTGGCCGTCCTCGTGGGCGCGCTGGTCGCGGGCTTCACCTCGGGCTTCTCCGGGTTCGGGACCGCCCTCGTCACCTCCGGCCTCTGGTATTACGCCCTGCCCGCGCCGATGGTCCCGCCACTTGTCGTCATAGCCGCGGTGGCCGGCCAGCTGGTCGGGCTCGTCACCGTGCGCCGGTCCTTCGACTGGCGCCGCACCGCGCCCTTCCTTCTCGGTGGCCTGATCGGCCTGCCCGTCGGCGTCGCCGCGCTCTCCGCCGCGTCGCCGCAGGCGCTGAAGACCTCGGTCGGCATCTTTCTCGTCGCCTATGCGGCGCTCCAGCTCACGGGCCTCGCGCGCCTCTGGGTCGGCGACTGGGGCGGGCGCCGCGCGGACGCGGCCGTGGGGCTCGGCGGCGGAGTCCTGGGCGGGTTCGCCGGCCTCTCCGGCCCGCTTCCGCTCGTCTGGCTCCAGCTCCGCGGCGGCCCCGGGGACCGGCAGCGCGCCACCTACCAGCCCTTCAACCTCGTCGTGCTGGCGGTGGCCGGGATCGGCATGGCCCTGAGCGGCCGGGTCACGGGCGAGGTC
>JBEPXW010000324.1:0-3334 GCA_041641715.1 Pseudomonadota bacterium | reverse complement strand
CGCCTACCCCACCGTCCGCTACTACTACAACGCCGCCGAGGGCAAGCCCGGCACCATCCCCGAGAGCGCCGGTCCGGCCGGAACGCGCTCGGGGCCGGGCGGGCCCGGCGTCCCCGGCTGACCGTCGGCCCGTACCCACCCCTGGCACGTAGAAGACTACAAGGGGCCGGCGGTGGACGAGGTGGAGAGCTACGAGCTACAGGTCGGCGAGGCCTGATGCCACCCCGGCCGGCTCTTACCCCCGCTCCTGCCGCGGCTCCTCCCGTCGGCCGAGGCGACGCTTCTCGGCGTCCGCAGCCGGCTCATCAGCCACGCTCGGGGCGCCCGGGCAACCATCCGCTACCGCCTCTGGGTCGAGGAGAGCGGGAGCCGAACGCCGCGGGTGATCGGCCTCATCGGCAAGCTGAACGCGCATCGCGCGCTGGCGCAGGTGATGGCCGACAACCACGCGCTCTGGGAATGCGCCGCCGACCGCTTCCAGCAGGCGCAGCCTTTCGGCACGATCCAGGCCCTCGGCCTCTCCCTGCAGGCCCTGATCGAGGGCGACCGCCTCAACGCGCATGTGCGCGCGCGCCGCTTTCCGAGGCTGCTCAGGGGCGTCGGCCGCGCGCTGGCCGCTTTCCATTCCGCGCCGCTGCCGCTCGAGCGCACCCGCGACCCCCAGCGCGAGGTCGCCTCGCTGACCAATCGCAGCCGCCTGCTGCGCGCCGTCACCGCGGACCCCGGCCGTGTCGACAGGCTGGTCGGCCGGCTGACCGACGCGGTGGCGGCCCACTGCCGCATGACCGGCCCGGTCCACGGCGATTTTCACCACGCCAACGTTATGGTGAACGATGACGGCATCGCGCTCATCGACTTCGACGAGATGGGCCTCGGCGACCCGGCGCTCGACGCGGGACGCTTCGCGGTGTCGCTCTCGGTGCCGTCGCTGCGCGAGTTCGGCGACCTGAGGCTTCTCGACCTCGGCCGCGAGCACTTCCTCCGCCCGTACCTTGAAAAGACAGGCATCGACCCCCGCCGCGTGCGGATCTTCGAAGCCGCGGGGTTCCTGATCTCGGCCCTGACTCTCTGGCGCCTGAACCGCGCTGAAGGCGGCGCACCGGTCGACAATCTCATCGGCCTGGCCGAGTCGGCGCTCGACGAGGCGCTCAGGCGGCCGCCGTCCCGCCGCACCGACACCGGTCCGCGTGCCCCGGGCTCCGTCGACCGGCGCCGCTGGGCCGCCGATTCCGACTATGTCGGACAGCTCATGAAACCGGCGGTGCACCGCCTCCATGGGGCCGAGATCCACCGGACGGAGGTCCGCCTTGGCTCGCCCGGCGGCAGCAGCCTCAGCCTCGCCTGCGAGATGTGGGGCGCGACCGCCGCGGATCGCTGGCACGGCCGCGCAGAGGGCGTGTGCCGCAGGAATCTCGGCGCCTCGGCGACCGCGCGCCTCGCCGATCGGCTGCGCGAGATACTCGCGGAGGATCCGGACGCCATTCTGATCCCACCGATCCTAGGCATCAACCAGCGGCTTGGCCTCATTCTCTGGGAGCGAATGGAAACCCGGAAGCTGCCGACGTCCACGGCTCCGGAGACGCCGGGCGGTTCGGCCTGTCTCGGCCGGGCGCTGGCGCGCCTTCACGCCGCCGACCGGGAGCCCGAAGGGCGGTCAACCCTCGCCGACTTCCTCGGGCGACAAGGCCTGCCGGCTGCGAACGAACTGGGGCTCGACCCCGTTGAGCCACTCGCGCCCTCGCTTTCGGCGCCCCGCATCCCTCATTTCGGCCTCGCCGAAGATCGGATCGTCATTCGCCGGCCGGACAAGCTCGGCCTTTACCCGCCGCTCCTGGCCGTCGCCCAGATCGAGCGCGACCTCGCGGCGCGGGCCGGAGCCGCCGCTGCAGCGGCGTTCCGCGATGCGTACCTCGCCGCCAACGGTCGCGACGCAAGCGCCGTGGACGCCTTCGCCCGCCTGCTCCCATTGCACGGGCCACGCAAGCCATGACGGGCGAAGCGCATTCCGCGAAGCCCGGCGGGCTTCGGTCCCGCGGACAGCGCGCGGCGCGGATCCTGCGCGCCCTCCTGCCCTATCTTCGGCCCCGCCTCGGACGTCTTTCGGTTGCCCTCGGGGGCGCGCTCGGCGTCACCGCCATGCGGCTGCTGGAGCCCTGGCCGCTCAAGCTCATCGTCGATCACCTGTTCTTCGGCCTCGCCCTCCCGGCCCCGCTCGCCGCGTGGCTACCGGATGGCCAGAACGGCGTGCTGCTCTGCCTGATCGGGACGATCCTCGCGATCGGCCTGCTCGCCGGCGCCTTCTACTACCTTCAGCGCCTCATGCTGTCCGCCGTCGCGATCGAGACCACGACCGCGCTGAGAAGCGACCTCTACGAGCACCTGCACCGACTTCCGCCGCCGCACCACGACCGCGAGCGTCTCGGCGAGACGCTGACCCGCCTCACCGCCGACATCCGCGTCCTCCGGGAAGGGCTGGTCACGCTGCCCATCCGCCTGACCGAAGGCCAGCTGCTGATGGCCGCCATGGTCGTCATCATGCTGGCGCTCGACTGGCAGCTGGCGATGGTGGCGCTGCTCGCCCTGCCGGTCTGGGTGTTCCTCTCGCGTCGCCTGTCGCGGCATCTTGGCCGCGCGCTGGCCCGCCAGCGCGTGCGCGAGGGCGCCATCTCCGACCGGGCGGCGGAATCGCTCGGCGCCGTTCACGTGATCCAGGGGTTCGGGGGCCATGCGCGCGAGCAGGAGCGTTTCCGCACCGCTGAGACGCGGAGCGCCGAGGCGGCGATGCGCGCCACCAGGCTCGCCGGCGCCATCCAGATCGCGGCCGGCGCCACCGTCGGCCTCGGCGCCGCGGCCCTGATCGGGCTCGCCTCGTGGAAGGTCCTGCGGGGCCAGCTCACGCCCGGCGACCTTCTGGTCTTCGTCGCCTACGCCCGGCTGTTCTTCAAGCCGCTGCGCGAGCTCGCTGCCCTCTCCGTCCGCCTGACGCGATCGATGGTGGCGGGCGAGCGCGTGGTCGCGCTGCTCGAGGCCATGCCGGAGATCCGCGACGCTCCCGATGCCCGGCGCGCGCCGGCGTTCCGGGGCGAGATCGCGTTCGACGGCGTGACCGTCCGCGCCCCGGACGGCCGCACCGTCCTGGATCGCGTCGACCTGACCATCCCCGCCGGCCAGCACGTCGTCCTGGCCGGGCCCTCGGGCGCCGGCAAGAGCACGCTGGTCCAGCTGCTGCTGCGTTTCTACGATCCCGGCCGCGGCACGATTCGTATCGACGGTGTCGACATCGCTGCGGCCGAGCCGGCAGACGTGCGTCGGCGCATCGGGCTCGTGCCGCAGG
>JBEPXW010000323.1:0-3340 GCA_041641715.1 Pseudomonadota bacterium | reverse complement strand
CGAACGCGCTGACCGCGCGGGTCATCGCCGACGCCGGCTTCGAGGCCGCCTACCTGACTGGCGCGGGCCTCGCCAACACCCGTCTCGGCGTGCCGGACGTCGGCCTCGTGACGCTGACCGAGCTCGCAGACACGACCGCCGCCATCTCGGAGATCTGCCCGCTGCCGCTGATCGTCGACGCCGACACCGGCTTCGGCAACGCGGTCAACACCTACCGCACCGTGCGCGCGCTCGAGCGCGCCGGCGCCGCCGCGATCCAGCTCGAGGACCAGGTGTTCCCGAAGCGCTGCGGCCACTTCTCCGGCAAGGCGGTGATCCCCGCGGCCGAGATGGCCGCCAAGGTCCGCGCCGCCGCGGACGCCCGCGACGACGCCAACCTGCTGATCGTCGCCCGCACCGACGCCCGCGCGACGGACGGTCTCGAGGCCGCCCTCGACCGTGCCGCGGCCTATGTCGAGGCGGGCGCCGACCTCACCTTCGTCGAGGCGCCGGTCTCGGTGGACGAGATGCGCGCCATCACCGCGCGGCTTGCCGTGCCACAGGTCGCCAACATGGTGGTGGGCGGGCGCACGCCCGTGCTCGGCCGGGCCGAGCTCGCCGAGATCGGCTTCTCGGTCGTGCTCTACGCCAACGCGGCGCTGCAGGCCGCGATGCGGGCGATGAGCGAGGTCCTCGGCGCGCTCGGCCGCGACGGCTCGCTCGACGCGGTCGCCGACCGGCTGGCGGACTTCGAGGAGCGCCAGCGGCTGGTCGCCAAGGACACCTACGACGCGCTGGAGGCGCGCTACGCCACGGACTGAGACGCGCTCAGTCCAGCACCGCGCGGATCGCCAGCGCCACGATCCCGACCGCCGCCACCCCGGTGGCCCAGAGCGCCACGAACCAGCCGAGCCTCCGGAGGCCGGGCCGCATCAGTGATAGCCCTCGCCCTCGCGCACCTTGCCGCGGAACACCCAGTAGGCATAGGCCGTGTAGCCGAGGATCAGCGGCAAGAGGAACAGCGTCCCGACCAGCAGGAAGCCGAGGCTGCGGTCCGGCGCCGCCACGTCCCAGATGGTGAGATGGGGCGGGACCATGTAGGGATAGAAGCTGATGCCGATGCCGACATAGGAGAGCACGAAGAGGCCGAGCGCGGCGAAGAACGGCTGATGATCCGCGCCCCGCTCGAGCCCGAGGAAGAGCCGGTAGACGCAGACCAGCACCAGAAGCGGCATGACGACGGAGAAGATCATGGTCGGCCACTCGAACCAGCGGTCGAGGTAGTTCTCGTTCAGGAACGGCGTGATGGCGCTCACCATGCCGATCAGCAGCAGCGTCGCCGAGCCGGTGTACCAGGCGAAGCCGCGCGCTTTCTCCTGGATCGCGCCTTCCGTCTTCATCACCAGCCAGCAGGCGCCGAGCAGCGTGTAGCCCACCACCAGCGCCAGCCCGGTCAGCAGCGAGAACGGCGTCAGCCAGTCCCACCAGCCGCCGGCATAGGCGCGGCTCTCCACCTCGATCCCCTGCACGAGCGCCCCGAGCGCGATTCCCTGCGCGAAGGTCGCGACGAGCGAGCCGAGCGTGAACGACCAGTCCCAGACGGCCTTGTTCCGCACGCGCCAGCGGAACTCGAACGCGACGCCGCGGAAGACCAGCGCCAGCAGCATGACGATCAGCGGCGCGTAGAGCGCGGTCAGCACCACCGAGTAGGCCAGCGGAAACACCGCCATCAGCCCGCCGCCGCCCAGCACCAGCCAGGTCTCGTTGCCGTCCCAGATCGGCGCGACCGAGTTCATCACGACGTTGCGCTCCTCCTCGCGCCGGTAGAAGGGGAAGAGCATCCCCACCCCGAGGTCGAAGCCGTCGAGCACCACGTAGGCCAGCACCGAGAAGGCGATCAGCCCGGCCCAGACGAAGGGAAGGTCGATCTCCATCACCTGCCTCCTCTCAGCCCGTCCGGATCAGCCGGTCGAGGAGACCGGCCACGGGCGTGATGCCCGCGGTGCGTGTCGGCCCGATCGCCTCGATCTCCCCGACGTCGGTCGGCGAGTGGCTCATCAGGCGCAGGATGTAGAAGGTCCCGGCGCCGAAGACGGCGAGGTAGACCACCATGAAGCCGACCAGCGAGGCCCCGACGGCCGGCGCCTCGACGGGCGAGACGCTTTCGGACGTGCGCAGGAGCCCGTAGACCGTCCAGGGCTGGCGGCCGACCTCGGTCGTGATCCAGCCGCAGAGAACGGCGAGGAAGCCGCTCGGCCCCATCAGGACGGACGCGCGGTGGAGCCAGCGCGCCTCGTAGAGCCGCCCGCGGAGTCGCGCCCACACGCCCCAGAGGCCGAGCCCCGCCATCAGGAAGCCGACGGCAACCATGATGCGGAAGGTCCAGAAAATGAGCTCGGCCGAGGGCCGCTCGTCCTCGGGCCAGGCCTTGAGGCCCTTCACCTCGCCGTCCCAGTGGTGCGTCAGGATGTAGGAGCCGAGCTTCGGGATTCCGACCTCGAAATGCACCGTCTCCGCCTCGTCGTCGGGGATGCCGAAGAGGATCAGGGGCGCGCCCTGCCTGGTCTCGTAATGCCCCTCCATGGCAGCGACCTTGGCGGGCTGGTGCTCGAGCGTGTTGAGCCCGTGCAGGTCACCCGCGACGATCTGCGCCGGCGCCGTGATCAGGGCCATCCACATGGCCATCGAGAACATGACCTGCGCGCTGCGGTTGGTCGCGTCGCGCAGGAGGTGCCAGGCCGCCACCGCGCCGACCACGAAAGCCGTCGTCAGGTAGGCCGCCAGCACCATGTGAACGAGCCGGTAGGGGAAGGACGGGTTGAAGACCACCGCCCACCAGTCGGCGGGGACGAACTGGCCGGCCTCGTTCATGGCGTGGCCGGCGGGCGTCTGCATCCAGGAGTTCACGCTCAGGATCCAGAAGGCCGAGAAGAGCGTGCCGACCGCCACCATCGCGGTGGCGAGGAAGTGCAGCTTCTCGCCGACCCGGTTGAAGCCGAACAGCATGACACCGAGGAAGCCGGCCTCGAGGAAGAAGGCCGAGAGCACCTCGTAGCCCATCAGCGGCCCGATCACCGGCCCGGCCTTGTCCGAGAACACCGACCAGTTGGTGCCGAACTGGTAGGACATGACGATGCCGGAGACGACGCCCATGCCGAAGGTCACGGCGAAGATCGTCTTCCAGTAGTCGAACACCTCCATGTAGGCGTCGTCGCGGGTGCGCAGCCAGAGCGCCTCGAGCACGGCAAGATAACTCGCCAGCCCGATGGTGAAGGCCGGGAAGATGATGTGCGCCGAGACCGTGAAGGCGAACTGAAAGCGCGCGAGGTCGAGCGCCTCGAAGCCGAGAAACATCGCCGTC
>JBEPXW010000322.1:0-3346 GCA_041641715.1 Pseudomonadota bacterium | reverse complement strand
TTCGATCTGCTGGCCGGCCCAGGTCTTGCGGCTGAACCAGATGAAGGGATGGGCCGCGATCATCGCCGCGTCCGTCTCCTCGGCGGCGTCGGCGGGGCCGATGACGACCAGCGGCTCGGCCGCGATCTCGTGCAGCACGAGGCCCTCGGGCGCGATGTCCGGGGCGGTGACGACGGCGACGTCGAGGGCGCCGTCGAGCACCGCCTGGGCGAGCTCGGAGGAGAGCCCGGTGCGCACCCTGAGGCTGAGCCGCGGGTGGCTCTCGCGGAGCCGCGCGAGTGCCGCGGGCAGGAGATGGATCATCTCGGTCGGCACCACGCCGACTGCGAGCGAGCCGGCGAGCGCCTCCTCCGTGCCGAGGGCGCGGATCTCGTCCATGATCGCCGCCATCCGGCGCGCCCGCTCGACCAGCGCCGCGCCGTCCGCGGTCAGGCGCGGCGGGCGCGTGGCGCGGTCGACGAGGGCGAGGCCGAGCGCCTCCTCGAGCGCCTTCACGTGCAGGCTGACGGCCGAGTGGGTGAGGCCGACCGCCTCGCCCGCGGCGGTGAAGGAGCCGTGCTCGGCGATGGCGACGAGGGTCTGGAGCTGGCGGAGGTTCATGGCGCGGGCCCGTTCGAATGCCCTATTGTCAGAATTTCTAACACAAATTGCAAGAAATCCTCGTTTCCGTTTCCTTCACTCGCAAGTTATTCTTACTCACGAAACCGTGAGGAGAGCCATGTTCGAGCTGACGAGAGAGCGCGAGGCACTGCGCGACCGGGCGCGGGCGCTTGCCGAAGAGACACTCCGCGACCACGCCGCCACCGTCGACCGGGCGGAGGAATACCCGTGGGAGAACGTCGCCGCGCTCCGCGAGGCGGGCTTCCTCGGCATGACCATCCCGCGCGAGCTCGGCGGGCAGGGCCGCGACTTCCTCGACGCCGCGCTGGTGGTCGAGGAGGTGGCGAAGGCCTGCGGCGTGACGGCGCGAATCGTCGTCGAGGGCAACATGGGCGCCGTCGCCGCCGTCATGGCCCACGGCTCGAAAGCGCAGCGCAAGCTCGCGGCCGAGCTCGTGCTTGGCGGCGACAAGCCGGCGATCTGCATCTCGGAGCCCGGCGCGGGCTCGGACGCCGGCGCGATGGCGACCACGGCGCGGCGCGTGGACGGCGGCTACGTGCTGAACGGCACCAAGCACTGGATCACCGGGGGTGGAGTCTCGCGGCTGCACCTGATCTTCGCCCGCGTCGTCGAGGACGGCGCGGAGCGGGGAATCGCCGGTTTCCTCGCCGTGCGCGGCGAGTCCGACGGGCTCCGCGTTGGTGCGCGCGAGCCGACCATGGGGCTCCGCGGCATCCCGGAGACCGAGATCATTCTCGAGGACCTGTTCGTGCCGGACGCCATGGCGCTCATCCCGGGCGGCGACCCGTCCCGCGCCTTCGGCCGGCTGATGGCGGCCTACAACAGCCAGCGCGTCGGCGCGGCGGCCGTGGCGCTCGGCATCGCCGAGGGCGCCTTCGAGATGGCGCTGGACTACGTGCAGGAGCGCGAGCAGTTCGGCCGCCCGGTCGCCGAGTTCCAGGGCCTCCAGTGGATGCTCGCCGACATGTCGATCGGTCTCAACGCGGCGCAGGCGCTGGTCTGGAAGGCGGCGGCGAGCCGGGGAAGGGACGGCTTCCCGGACCGCGCGCTTGCCGCGCAGGCCAAGGTCCTGGCCGCCGAGACGGCGGTGAAGGTGACCAACGACGCGCTGCAGCTCCACGGCGCGGCGGGCTACTCGCGCAACCGCCCGCTCGAGCGGATGGTGCGCGACGCGCGCATGTTCACCATCGGCGGCGGCACCGCGCAGGTGCTGAGGAACCAGGTCGCAGGGTCGCTGCTCGGCCGCCGACTGCCACAGGCCCGCGAGAACCGGGAGAGCGCGGCTGAGGCGCGGGGGCGGCTCCGGGTCGTCTGACGCGGCCGCGGGGCGGCGCGCGGCGGGTCCCCCGCTCGCCCCGGTTTACGGGGCTCCGTTGCCAGCATACCTTTCGAATGACGCAACAGAGCGGTGCGCGACTTGCCTGAAGCACGATGGGCACCCCCGGTTGTCGTACTGGCGCTGGCGCTTCTCGGCGGCGCCTCGGACAACCTCGTCGGGCGGCTCAACGCCATGCCCGCCGAGAAGCTCGATCCGGCCCTGCCCGGCCTTGCCTTCGGAGACTGGTTGCGCGGCCTGCTGCCGCTGGGCGTGGTGCCGGTCTACCGCACCCGCCCGTGCACCCGAGGCGATGGGGAGTGCCTGATCATCGAGGCCGAGATCGTCAGCCGTGCGCGCACTCTGCGGCTTGATTTCGACAGCGAGAACCTCCGCTTCCGGGGCGGCGAGCTCGACGCACCGGATGCCAAGCACGCCTTGGAGGTCGAGCGGCTGACCGAGCTTCCCGACCGGCTCACCGACCCGATCCGGCTGGAACCGGTCCAGTGTCCCGACGGCGCCCATGCCAAGCTGCGCGAGACCTATGCGGGGATCCGCGTCTGGTGTGAGAACGCTGCCGGCCAAAGGCACGGCCCGGCGCGCAGCTGGTTCAGCACTGGCCGTTACCTCATGTCGCGCGGCCGCTACGAGAACAACGAACGCACCGGGGAATGGATCGAGTGCAGCCGGTTCGAGCACTGCCGCGTCCGGCACTACGACTGAGTGGCCGCGCACGACCTCTGGGAGAAAGGGAGCGGCGATGATCTACAGGGTCTGCGCGAGGCTGAAGCCCGGCACCGAGGCATCCCTGCTCGCGCGGCTCACGGACGACTCGGTGGCGGCGCAGCGGCCGGACGGGCCCGAGATCGTCGCCTCGATGGCGCGTGCCGCGATCTCCGGCGACGGCTGGGTCCGCTGGACAGAGACCTGCTATTGCACCCCGCCCTTGAAGCACGAGCGCGAGACCGTGCTGGACGACCACTTCGAGGCCATGGAGATCGCCCCCGCGGCGGGCCACGAGGCGCCCGAGGGCACGCCGCTGATGGCGCATCTGAGGCGTCTCGCCGCCGGCTGACGCGCCGCCTCAGAGCAGCATCAGCAGCCCCGCCCAGCCGATGGCCGAGACCCGCGCGCCCTCGACCCAGTGGCGCGGTCCGGTGTAGGCGGCGGCGCTCCGCCAGACGGCGACGGCGAGCGCCACGTTCGCCGGCGCCGGGACGAGGTGCAGCGCGACGGCCACGCCCGCCGGCAGCCCGGCCGCCAGCGCCCCGAGGCCGAGGCCCGTGGCCGCAAGGTTGAGCGCGAGGCCCGCGCCAACCGCCCACACCCAGAACGCCTCGATGAGCGGCAGGCGGCCGGCCCAGAGGTCGCCGAGCCGTCTCACGCGCGCTCCGCCGCGCGGCGCCGCGC
>JBEPXW010000321.1:0-3347 GCA_041641715.1 Pseudomonadota bacterium | reverse complement strand
TGGTGCGGTGCATCAGCCGGCGGTGGCCCTGGTAGTCGTTCACCGCGTAGTGCTGGGTGAAGAGGTTGTCCCAGACCGCCACAGCGCCCGCGCTCCAGCGGAATCGGCAACAGAACTCGGGCCGCGTGGCGTGGCGCTGGATCTCGTCGAGAATCGGCCGGCTCTCCGCCTCCGTCAGGCCGTCGAGGCGCGTGACGTAGAGCGGGTTGAGGAAGAGCGCTGCGCGCCCGGTGACGGGGTTGCGGAGCACTGTCGGGTGGGCGCGCTCGGTGTCCGCCTCCGGATCGCCGCGCGTCATCCGGATCGAGGCGCCCGAGCGCGTCTCGGCCGGCGGCGCCCATTTCACGCCGTAGGGCTTGCCGACATGGATCGCGTCGCGCCCCGCGAGGAGGTCGCGGAGCGGCTCCGCAAGCGTCTCCCAGGCCGCGGCCTGGCTGGCCCAGAGGGTGTCGCCGCCGTGGTCCGGCACGACCTGCCCCGCGAGGATCGAGCCCGCCGGCGGTGCCTCGAGGAAGGAGAAGTCGGTGTGCCAGTCGCCTCCGAAGACGCCGCCCGGCTCGTCGGCCTCCTTGAGCACGCGGATCACCTCGGGCTCGTCCGCGAGTGGCTCCACGTAAGGCAGCCGCATGGGTTCCCCGAAGACCCGGGTGAGGGCTTTCAATTGGGGAATCGAGAGGTGCTGGTCGCGGAAGAACAGCACGTGGCGGCGCGCCAGCGCCTCCGCCAGCGCGGCGGCGAGGTCGGCGGAGACGGGCCGGGTCAGGTCGACCCCCTCGATCTCGGCGCCGATATGGCCCGTCAGCGGGCGTTCCTTCAGCATGACACGGCCCCTTTCAAGCGCCCGGTCGCGGCTTCACCGCCGTCGTGACGTAGTTCACCGCGAGGTCGCCGGGCGAGATCCGCCAGTCCCAGGCCACCGGATTGAAGACGAAGCCCTTGGCGTCGACCGGGGAGAGCCCGGCGTCGGCCAGCATTCCCTCGAGCTCCGCCGGCGTGACGAAGCGGCGCCAGTCATGCGTGCCGCGCGGCAGCCAGCGCAGCACGTGCTCGGCCCCGATGATGGCGAGCGCGTAGCTCCGGAGGGTGCGGTTTATCGTCGAGGTGATCATGGCCGCCCCCGGCCGCATCAGCGCCGCGCAGGCCGCGAGATAGGCCGGCGGGTCGGGCACGTGCTCCACCACCTCCATGTTGAGGGCGGCGTCGAAGGTCTCGCCGGCGGCGGCCAGCGCCTCGGCCGTGGTAGCGCGGTAGTCGATGGCTAGGCCGGTGCGCTCCGCGTGCACCCGCGCCACGGCCACGTTGCGCTCGGAGGCGTCCGCGCCCACGACCTCGGCGCCGAGCCGCGCCATGGGCTCGCTGAGCAGCCCCCCGCCGCAGCCGATGTCGAGGATGCGGAGTCCCGCGAAGGGCTCCCGCGCCTCCGTGTCGCGGCCGAGCTCGGCGGCGATCTGGGCCACGGCGTAAGAGAGGCGGCAGGGGTTCATCCTGTGCAGCGGGCGGAATTTGCCCTCCGGGTCCCACCACTCGTCGGCCATCGCCTCGAACTTGGCGATCTCGCCCGGATCGACCCCCGCCTCAGCCGCCATGGCTCGCCCCCTCCCGCGCCGAGTCGGCGCATGCTTGAATGCGCGCGCATCCGTGACATAGTGCATTGAGGCAACCGACGCCACGGACGCCAGACAGTGACGCCCGCGCCCGACCGCAACAGGACCCGGAGAAACGCTTACGTGCTGCAAGGCCCCGACCTGAGGAGCGCGCCGCGGCTCTACCCCGCGATCGAGCCGCACGAGCGGTTCCACCTGCCCGTGGGCGACGGGCACGAGCTCTATGTCGAGCTCTGCGGCAACCCGCGCGGGCGCCCCGCGCTGGTGCTGCACGGCGGCCCCGGCGCCGGCATCAGCCCGTTCATGCGCCGCTTCTTCGACCCGAAGCGCTATCACATCGCGCTGTTCGACCAGCGCGGCACCGGGCGCTCGCGCCCGCATGGCGGGATCGAGGCCAACACCACCTGGCACCTGATCGAGGACGTCGAGCGGCTGCGCCGCCATCTCGGCGTGAAGCGCTGGCTGATGTTCGGCGGCTCCTGGGGCTCGACGCTGGCGCTGCTCTACGCCCAGCGCCACCCCGACCGGGTGACGGCGCTGGTGCTGCGCGGCGTCTTCACCATGACGCGGGCCGAGCTCGACTGGTTTTACGGCGGCGGCGCGGCGCGCTTCTTCCCCGACGAGTGGGCCGACTTCGTCGCGCCGATCCCGGAGGAGGAGCGCGGCGATATCGTCCGTGCCTATTACCGCCGCCTCACCGAGAGCGACATGGCCGAGCAGGTGCGCCTGGCGCGCCCCTGGGTGCGCTGGGAGACGGCGACGGCGGCGCTCAGGCCCAGCCGCGCCGGCTTTATCGAGGCGGAGTACGCCCGCGCCTTTGCCCGCATCGAGAGCCACTACTTCGCCCACGGCGGCTGGCTCGAGGAGGACGGCCAGATCCGGCGCGACATGGGCCGCATCGCCGGCGTCCCCGGCGTCATGGTGCAGGGGCGTTACGACATGATCTGCCCGCCGGACACCGCCCATACCCTCGCCGCCGCCTGGCCGGCGACGGTGCTGAAGCTGGTCGACGACGGCGGCCACGCGCTCTCCGAGCCCGGCATCGCCGGCGAGCTGGTGCGCGCGACCGACCGGCTGGCGGATCTCGGCTGACCGGGCGCGGCGGCGACGCCAAAAAAACCGGCCCGTGGGAACGGGCCGGCAGGGGGTTGGTCGGGGGGACCGGGTTCAGTGCAGCGCGTAGGTCGCCGTGAGCCGCGCCGAGTCGCGATAGGCCGCGTCGAGCGCGCCCTCGAACCGGGGCGCGTCGAGGGCCTCCTCCAGCGCGCCGCGATTCAGGCCGAGATCGGCCATGCCGCGGGCATCGCGCTCGCTGAGGGCGCGAGCCTCCGCGCGGCGGCGGTGTGCCTCCATCCAGTGGAGCGCGGACTTCGTCAGAACGGTCATCATGGCGCATCTCCTTTCCGGCGTCCCGGCGGCCGTGCCTGCGGCCGCGTGCCTTGAGACACTACATAGGCGCGGCAGTTGATTTATTAAATCGAAAAATATTGACATGAGCGTTCAGCATGATTGAATACGGCGCATGACCGGTCAGCACCACTTTCCCGCCGCCGCGGCGACGCTCGACGTCGATCTCCTCAGAACGCTGGTGGCGATCGCCGAAACGGGCTCGGTGACGGCCGCCGCCGGGCGGGTCGCCCGCTCGCCGGGCGCCGTCTCCATGCAGCTCCGCCGGCTCGAGGACACCCTCGGCCGGCCCCTTTTCGCCCGCTCGCGCCAAGGCATGGCGCTGAACGCCGACGG
>JBEPXW010000320.1:0-3353 GCA_041641715.1 Pseudomonadota bacterium | reverse complement strand
CGTCGCCTCGTCCAGCTCGCCCGCGGCGTAGGCGACGATCAGTTCGTCCGAGATGTGATGACGGATGCTCACAGCAAGCCTCCCGCCTTCGATTCCAGGCGTGCGCGCAGGTGCCCGTAGGCCAGGCGGATGCGCGACTTGACAGTGCCGACGGGCAGCCCCAGCCGCGCCGCGATGGCGTCGTGCGAGTTCTCCTCGAAGAAGGAGAGACGCAGCACCTCGCGCTGCTCGTGGCTCAACTCCTCCATGGCCTCCCGCAGGTACTCGCTCCGCTCGCGCGCCGTGATCCGGTCCTCGCCCTCGGCCTCGGGCTCGGGCACGAAGGCGGGGTCGCTCGGGTCGAACTCCGGGCGCCGCGTGCGCCGGAAGGCGTCGATTCGCCGGTTGCGCGCGATGGTGAAGATCCAGGTGGAGGCGGCGGCGCGCGACGGATCGAACAGCCGCGCCTTGGTCCAGACCGCCGCGAAGGTTTCCTGCAGCACCTCGTCCGTCTTGCCGCCATCGTCGCCGAAGCGCATGAGATAGGACTTCACGCGCGGCGCGAAATGGCGGAAGAGCGCCGAGAACGCCTCGCGGTCCTGCCGGTCGCGCACGGCCACCAGCAGCCGCGACATCTCGTCGAGCTCTCTCTCGCCCGAGTCCTCCCCCGCGCCGTCCGGCAATCCGCGTCTCTCCACCGCCGAATGGATGGCGGCCCGGCGATCGCCGGGCCCGCGCGAGGGGAACCGTATCACAGTGGCTGCGCTCATGTCTCCGTATACGCGGGCGCGGCGGGGCGGATCATCGCAGTGCAAAAAATTTCGCCGCCGCCACCCCGCCCGCGTCCGATGACGCAACGCGGCGGCGGAGCTTCGCATTCCGGACAGCGCGGGGGCCGCCTTCGCCGCTAACGAAGGCTTGCCGCGCCGCCGCCCGGCCTCCACCCTCGGCCGACGCGGGGTCGGAGCCGGCCCGGACCGACCGCGCGAGCGAAAAAGGGGAGAACGCCGAGGCCATGTATCGCGCGCGCCTGTTCGCCGTCCGCCATTCCCGCGCCTTCGAGTGGATCTACCAGAGGCTCGAGCAGGTGATGGTCGCCCTCGACCCGCTGTTCGCGAAGATCGGTTACGAGCGCGTCGAGCGCCCGATCGCAGCCGTCGAGAAGGCGGCCAAGGGGGTGCTCTTCGACTGCCAGATGTGCGGGCAGTGCGTGCTCTCCTCCACCGGCATGTCCTGCCCGATGAACTGCCCGAAGCAGCTCAGGAACGGCCCCTGCGGCGGCGTGCGCGAGGGCGGCTACTGCGAGGTCAAGCCCTGGATGAAATGCGTCTGGGTGCTGGCCTGGGAGGGCCAGAAGCAGATGCAGAACGGCCCCCGCATCCACGAGGTCCACCCGCCCGTGGACCACCGCCTCAAGGGCTCGTCGTCCTGGCTCCGCGTCAGCCGCGAGAAGGCGGCGCGGCTGCGCGAGGCGCGCGAGGCCGCCCGCACCACCGTCGCCAACGCCTTCCCGGACGCGCGCGAGCACGAGCCGGCCACCGCCCCGCTCGCGCCCGAGCCGGCGAGCGCCGTGGACCGAGAGGCGCGACGCTGATGGCCGACCCGCTCGACCTCCCCGACAGCTTCCGGCCTTACGAGGAGCCGCCCGCGGGTCACGTCTCGACCTCGCGGCTCGAGCGCGTGCTGCGCCAGGGCCGATTCGCGGTGACCGCCGAGCTGAACCCGCCCGACTCGGCGGATCCCTCGGACGTGTTCGACGCGGCGCGCCCGCTCGGCGAGGTCTGCGACGCGATCAATGCCACGGACGCCTCGGGCGCCAACTGCCACATGTCCTCGATCGGCATCTGCTCGCTGCTGACGCGGGTCGGGTACGGCACGATCTACCAGATCTCGTGCCGCGACCGGAACCGCATCGCCATACAGGGCGACGTGCTGGGCGCGGCCGCGATGGGGGTCAGGAGCGTTCTCTGCCTCACCGGCGACGGTGTGGGGGCGGGCGACCAGCCGGGCGCGAAGCCGGTGTTCGACTTCGACTCCGTCTCGCTGCTGCGCACCATCCGCACCATGCGCGACGACGGCGTGTTCCTGTCGGGCCGCAAGATCACGCGGCCGCCGCGCATGTTCCTCGGCGCCGCCGAGAATCCCTGCATCCCGCCGCACGAGTGGCGGCCCGACCGCCTCGCCAAGAAGGTCGAGGCCGGGGCGGACTACATCCAGACCAATTACATCTTCGAGATGCCGCTCTTCGAGCGGTTCATGGAGCGGATCCGCGACCTCGGCATGGACAAGCGCGTCTACATCCTCGCCGGCGTCGGCCCGCTGGCCTCGGCGAAGGCGGCGCGATGGATGCGCTCGAACGTGCCCGGCATCCACATCCCCGACAGCGTGATCGAGCGGCTGGAGAAGGCGCAGAAGCCCGCCGAGGAGGGCAAGCGCCTCTGCATCGAGCTCATCCAGCAGATCCGCGAGATCAAGGGCGTCGCCGGCATCCACGTCATGGCCTACCGGCGCGAGCACCTGGTCTCGGAGATCATCACCGAGTCCGGCGTCCTCAAGGGCCGCGGCGCCCATGCCGGGGCCCGCCGGACCCGCACGCCGGGGCGGTGAGTCGCTGCGACAACCGGTCCTCACGAATTTCTCATTTCGGAATGGAACCGGATCGACCTCCGTCAAGTTCTCTGATAGGCGCCCGCCAGAGCCGACCCCCGGCCCTGGCCGGGCCGTCACGCATCAGCAACCCGACGGAGAGCGACATCATGTCCATCATTCGCCTTCCCGCCGCGGCGCTGGCCGCTCCCATCGCGGCCCTCGGCCTCGCGCTCGGCGCCACCGCCCTCGCCCCGGCCCCGGCCGTGGCGCAGTCGGAGACGCAGTCCGCGAGCTTCACCGACGACCAGCTCGATTCCTTCGCCGTCGCGGCGGTCGAGGTCAGCGACATCCGCACGCGCTACATGAGCCAGATCCAGGGCGCGGGCTCCGAGGAGGAGAAGCAGGCGCTGGCCAAGCAGGCCCAGCAGGAGATGCTCGGCGCGGTCAAGAACGCCCAGGGCATCACGGTCGAGGACTACAACGCCATCATCCAGGCCGCCTCGCAGGACCCGGATCTGGCGGAGAAGGTCAAGGGCAAGATCGAGGCCGCCAAGCAGTGACGGCGGCCGGCGCGCTCAGCGCGCCGCCACGAGATCGACCGGCTCCCCGGCCCCGGCGATCCGCTCGCCGGGGAGGGGCTCGAACCGGTCCGCACCGGCGAAGCCCTGCTCGCGGGCGACCGACAGCGCGGCGGCCGTGGCGAGCCCCGGCCGCCGCACCACCTTGCAGTGCTTCTCGAGCTTCGTGGCCAGGTTGACCACGTCGCCAATGACCGTGAACTCGAG
>JBEPXW010000319.1:0-3353 GCA_041641715.1 Pseudomonadota bacterium | reverse complement strand
CAGCGCGCGCCAGCCGCGCTCGAGGCTGCGCTCGAGCATCACCGGCAGAACCACCTCGAGCGGGCGCTCGGTCAGGTGGTAGAAGCGCACCTCCGCCACGGCGTTGCTGCCCGGCTATTTCTCGAGCCTCGCGCGCACCAGCGCGTCGAGCGCGGCGACGCCCCAGCCGGTCGCGCCCTTGGGCGCGAGGTCGGTGTCACTGTGACTGAGCGTCACCCCGGCGATGTCGATGTGGATCCAGGGCACCTCGTCCTTCACGAACCGGTGCAGGAACTCGGCCGCGGTGATGGAGCCCGCCGCGCGGCCAGCGACATTCTTGACGTCGGCGAGGCGGGACTTGAGCTGCTCGGCGTATGGCTTCCCGAGCGGCATCCGCCAGGCGGCGTCGCCGACCGCCTCGGCCGCGGCGGCGAAATCGCTCGCGAAGGCGTCGTCAGTGGCGTAGAAGCCGGCCCGGTGGTTGCCGAGCGCGATGACCACCGCCCCGGTCAGCGTCGCGAGGTCGACGATGGCGGAGGGCTTGAACGTCTCCTGCGCGTACCAGAGGGCATCCGCGAGCACGAGGCGGCCCTCGGCGTCGGTGTTGATGACCTCGATGGTGTCGCCCTTCATCGACTTGACGATGTCGCCCGGGCGCTGGGCGCAGCCGTCGGGCATGTTCTCGACGAGGCCGACGATGCCGATCACGTTGGCTTTCGCCTTGCGCAGCGCCAGCGTGCGCATGACGCCGGCAACGACGCCGGCGCCGCCCATGTCCATGGTCATGTCCTCCATGCCGGAGGCCGGCTTGATCGAGATGCCGCCGGTGTCGAACACGACGCCCTTGCCGACGAGGGCGATGGGCGCGTCCTTCTTCCTGCCGCCCATCCATTTCATGACGACCATCTTGGATCCGGTGGCCGAGCCGCGGCCGACCGCCAACAGGGCGCGGGCGCCGAGCTTCTCGAGCTGCTTCTCGTCCAGAACCTCGACCTCGATGCCGAGCTCCGAGAGGCCCTGGAGACGCCGCGCGAACTCCTCCGTCGTCAGCGTGTTGGCCGGCTCGTTGACGAGGTCGCGGGTGAAGAAGACGCCCCCGGCGAGCGCGTCGAAGGGCCCCCAGGCACGGCGGAGCGCCTGCGGCTTCTCCGCCAGAACGTGCAGCGTGCGCTTCGCGGGCTTGCCGTTTTCGTCGTCCGCCGCGGTCTTGTAATCGCGGAAGTCATAGAGGCGGAGGGCGAGCGCAAAGGCGAGCTCCGCCACCAGCGGGTCGTCGGCCACGCCCGCGGCGGCGAGCGTGATGTCGCCCTTCGGCAGCGCCTTGCCGAGCGCACCGCCGGTCTTGCGCGCGGCGTCGCGGTCCGGCGCCTTGCCAAGGCAGGCCAGGATCACTGCCTGCGCCGCGACGCCGCCCGGGTAGTGCAGCACGCGCACCGTGCCCGCCTTCGCCTTGAAGTCCGGGTCCTTGACCGCGCGCGCCACCACCCCGCCGGTCAGCTTGTCCACGGCCGCCGCCCCGGCGGTGAGCTTGCCGGCGCCGTCGGCGAAGACGACCAGGCTGCCCTTTTCCTTCGCGAGATCTCGGCCGTCCTGCTTGTGAAACCTGATCGGGGCGGGGTCTGTCATGGCGTTCTCCCTCGTTCCGCGCGCGCCGTGATGCCGGCGCCGGACTCCTAGCCCGGATCGCCGGCGCTGACCAGCGGGTGCTTGGGCCCTTGCCCCGGGCGCGGCGGCGACCCATGATGGCCCGATCGGATCCCGGCGGACCGCCCGCGACCGGCGGCCCACCCGCCTCGGAGGCCTCGCTTGCGCCGGCTCGACAAGTACATAGTCCGCCAGATCGCCGGGCCCTTCCTGTTCTTCGTGCTGATTCTCGCCGGCGTGATCTGGCTCGGCAAGTCGTTGAGCCTGATCGAGACCATCGTCAACAACGCCCAGTCGGGATACGTCTTCCTCGAGCTCTCGGTGCTGCTCATGCCGATGGCGCTATCCATCGTGCTTCCGGTGGCGGCCTTCGGGGCGACGCTCTACGCGGTCAACCGGATGTTCTCGGACAGCGAGATCGTGGTGATGTTCGCCACCGGCTTCAGCTGGACGGCGCTCCTGCGCCCCGTGCTCATGTTCGCCGCGCTGGTGACGCTGGTGACCTGGGGGCTGACCCTGCTGGTCATCCCCGGCGCCCAGCGCGAGCTCAAGACGCGGGTCGCCGAAATCAAGGGCGACATCGTCTCCGCCTTCCTGCGGGAGGGCACGTTCCAGTCGCCCACGGACGGCGTCACCGTATATCTCCGCGGCCTCGGCCGGCCGGGCGAGCTGCTCGGCGTCTTCGTCCACGACGAGCGCGACCCGGACGAGACCGCCACCTACACCGCCGAGCGCGCCGTGCTGGTGACGGACGAGGACGGCACGCGCATCGTCATGTTCGACGGCATCCTGCAGCTTGCGCACGGGGGCGCGTCGGACGCGCTGGCGCTCCTTCGCTTCGAGCAGTTCGCCTACGACCTGACGCAGTTCACCGGCTCAGCCGACGACCGGCGCAGGAAGCCGAGCGAGTACTACCTGCCGACGCTCCTGACCGTCACCGGGGCCGAGGCCGAGCGGCTCGGCCGCCCGCTCGGCGCCTACCGGGCCGAGGCGCACGAGGCGCTCTCCGGGCCGCTCTACGGGCTGTCCTTCGCGCTGATCGCGGTCGCGTTCGTGGTCGGGCCCGGCTTCCGGCGGCAGGGCTTTCTCGGACGCGTCGTCGGGGCGACCGCCGTGGCGGCGGCGCTGCGGATCACGGGACTCGGCATGAAGGGGGTGGTGACCGGGACGGCGACTTTCTGGCCGGCGCTCTACCTGCCGCCGCTCGTCGGCGTGATTCTGGCGCTCTGGCTGCTCGCCGGGCCGCGGCTCGCGCGGCGGCGGGCGAACGGCGCGGCGGTGCCGGCATGAGCGCGACCCTCGGCCTCTACATCGCCCGGCGCTTCCTCGGAATCGCCGCGGGCGCCTTCGCCGCGGTGTTCCTGCTGATCGCCCTGATCGACCTCGTCGAGCTCCTCGGCGACAATAGCGAGGGGACCGCCGACTTCGCCGACCTCGTCGGCATGGCGCTCCTGCATGCGCCCGCGGTCGCCGTCACGACGGCGCCTTTCACGGTGCTGCTGGCCACGATGGCCACCTTCGGGATGCTGGCACGCTCGAGCGAGCTGGTGGTGACGCGCGCCGCCGGCGTCTCCGCCTGGCTGTTCCTCGCGCCCGCGGGCGTCGTTGCACTGGCGCTCGGCGCCTTCGTGGTGACGGCCTGGAACCCGCTGGCCGCCGCCTTCGCCGAGCGCTTCGAGACCCTGGAGGAGCGCTACTTCGGCGACGGCGGCAGCCGGCTCTCCTTCGCG
>JBEPXW010000318.1:0-3356 GCA_041641715.1 Pseudomonadota bacterium | reverse complement strand
GGCGCGCCTGGGGCAAGGGGCTGACGCATGCCGAGCTGCAGCGGGCGACCGGCCCGGGCGACACGGTCCTTGACGAGGTCACCCTCAGCCTGACACCCGGCGGGCTGGCGCTCGAGAGCACGGCGGACCTCGACCCGGCGGAGATCGCCGCCGAGCCGCTCGGCGACGCGCTCTGGCAACTCCGCGAGGGCGACCGGGTGCGCTGCGTCCGCCTGCACGAGGTCGACGGCACCGTCACCCTCGTGCGCGAGGGCGGCCGGCTGACCTTCCGCCTGGCCGACCCCGTGGAGTTGCGCGAGGAAGCGGACACGGGCAGCGATTCGATCACCGCGCCGCTGCCCGGGATCGTCAAGGCGCTGCGTGTCGGCCCGGGCGATGCCGTCGCCGCCGGCGACGTGCTGGCCGTGATGGAGGCGATGAAGATGGAGCACAGCCTGACCGCTCACCGCGCCGCCACGGTCGCCGAGGTCGCGGTCGCCGCCGGCGACCAGGTTGAGGAAGGCGCGGTGCTGATCCTGCTGGAGCCCGAGGGATGACGGACGTCACGATCGTCGAGGTCGGCCCGCGCGACGGGCTGCAGAACGAGCCGAGGCCGATCCCGGCGGCCGAGAAGATCCGCCTGATCGACCTGCTCTCGGCCGCCGGCTTCCGGCGCATCGAGGCGGCCAGCTTCGTCTCGCCGAAATGGGTGCCGCAGATGGCCGACGGCGCCGAGGTCATGGCCGGCATCGCGCGCCGCCCCGGCGCGCGCTACGCCGCGCTGACGCCCAACATGAAGGGCTACGAGGCGGCGAAGGCCGCCCGCGTCGACGAGGTGGCGATCTTCGGCGCGGCCTCCGAGACCTTCAGCCAGAAGAACATCAACTGCTCCATCGCCGAGAGCATCGAGCGGTTCCGCCCCGTCACCGAGGCGGCGCAGGCCGACGCCATCCCCGTCCGCGGCTACATCTCCTGCGCCGTGGTCTGCCCTTACGAGGGGCCGGTCGCGCCGGGGGAGGTGGCGCGCGTCGCGGAGCTTCTCGTCGGCCTCGGCTGCTACGAGGTCTCGCTCGGCGACACGGTCGGGCGGGGCACGCCGGAGACGGTGGCGGCGATGCTCGACGCCGTGCTGGAGGCGGCGCCCGCCGGGCGGCTCGCCGGACACTACCACGACACCAACGAGCGCGCGCTCGAGAGCGTCGGAGTCAGCCTCGAGAAGGGCCTCCGCGTGTTTGACGCCGCCATCGGCGGGCTCGGCGGCTGCCCCTTCGCGCCCGGGGCCAAGGGGAACCTCGCCACGGGCAAGCTGGCGCGCGCGCTGGAGGAGCGGGGGTTTCGAACTGGACTGGACTTCGACGCGCTGGACAAGGCGCAAAACTTCGCACGCAATCTCAGAGAGTTGCAGGCATGAGCTACGAGACGATCTCAATCGACCGCGACTCCCGCGGGGTGGCGACGCTGACGCTCGACCGCCCCGAGAAGCACAACGCCATGAACGCCCGGCTAATCGCCGACCTCGCGGCGGCCGCGCAGGAGCTCGGCGCCGACCGCTCAGTCCGCGCGGTGGTGCTGACCGGCGCCGGCAAGAGCTTCTCCGCCGGGGCGGATCTCACCTGGATGCGCCAGCAGATCGACGCCGACGCGCCGCAGCGAATCGAGCAGGCAACCCGCCTCGCCCACATGCTGCGCGACCTGAACCGGATGCCGAAGCCGCTGATCGGGCGCATCCAGGGCCAGGCCTATGGCGGCGGCATGGGGCTGATCTCGGTCTGCGACGTGGCCGTTGCGGCCGAGGGCGCGCGCTTCGGCTTCACCGAGGCGCGGCTCGGCCTGATCCCGGCGACGATCTCGCCTTATGTCGTGGCACGCATGGGGCTTGCGCGGGCCCGCGAGGTGTTCGCCTCGGCACGGATCTTCGACGCGGGCGAGGCGGTGCGCCTCGGCCTTGTTGCCCGCGTCGCGGCACCGGAAGCCCTCGACGAGGCGGTGGAAGCCGAGGTCGCGCCCTACCTCGCGGCCGCGCCCGGCGCGGTCGCGGCGTCGAAGAAGCTCCTCTCCCGCCTCGTCCCGACGGCCGACGACGAAACGATCGCCATGACGGCGCAGATGCTCGCCGATCAGTGGGAGACCGAGGAGGCCGCCCAGGGCATCGCCGCCTTCCTCGAGCGGCGCCCCGCGCCCTGGGCCGGGGGGTGAAGGCGCGCCGCCTGGCCAACTTCGTCCCGTTACATAGCCAAAACTTTTTTATTTGCAATCAGTGGGTTGACCCGGTGTCCAAATTTGGACGCCGCCCCCTCGCCGACCTTAACGTTCCCGGTAGCCCCGGAATCCCTCCACCACCCAAAGCGAGAACGGCACCCAGCGGTCGATGTGGGTGGCGAGCCGCCCGCTCTCGATCTCGCGCGCGTCAGCAAACTGCCGCGCAAGCCCGGTGCCCGCGCCAGTGACGGCCAGCAGCATCGTGCGATCGTCCCCGGGGCGCAGCGACGCCATGAGCTCGTGCTGGCTGTGGGCCCGACCGTCCGGATTCCAGACCGCGACCCGGTCCCAGCCGAGCCCGCCGTAGAACATGCACTCCGAGAGGCGGTGGGCGCTGTCGGACAGCAATGCGGAGGCCCCCTCCTCCGCCAACGAGCCGAGGGCCAGCTCGCAGAACGGCTCGCTGAGCCGCGCCGCGCGGAAGGGATCGAGCCGGCGCGTCAGCGCCTCCGGCTGCCCGGCATAGAGGCCCGCCACGGTCCAGAGCGCCACCGAGGTGGCGACGCCGATCCAGGCCTGCGCCCTGAGCGCCGGCAGCCCGCCGGACAGCACGAGCCAGCGCGCCGCCATGAGCGAACCGCCCACGTAGGCCGGGCCGGCCCAGCTTACCGCGCCGCCACCGACGAGCGCCACTGCCCCCGCCACGGCGATCAACGGCACCGTCTGCCAGGCCATCAGCCGCATGCCCCGGTCGTTGCGCCAGAAGCCCCGGTTCAGGAGTGCGATAAGAATGCCGGCAAGAAAGACAGGACCGACGACGCCCATCTGGACGGCGGCGAACGAGGCCAAGTTGAGCGGATCGAAGTGTGCGCTGCCCGGAACAGCCTGCCGGGCGACCTCGAGAACGGTGACGAAGCCGTGCCGCAGGTTCCAGACGAGGTTCGGCCCGAGGACCGCCGCGGCCCCGAGGACGGCGATGCCGGCACCCCGCCAGTTGCGCTCGCGCGCCGAGAACAGGCCATAGCCGGCGGCGCCGAGCGCGAAGGCCGCCACCGTGTACTCCGCCAGCATCCCGGCGCCCACCAGCGCCCCGAGGGCAGCCCACCAGAGGCGGCCCGTATCGTCACCCGCGCGCACCACCGCGTAGAGCGCGGCCGCCCAGGCCAGCACCGCCACAG
>JBEPXW010000317.1:0-3362 GCA_041641715.1 Pseudomonadota bacterium | reverse complement strand
TGGACTACTGCGAGACCGGGAACGACCACGACGCGAAACCGATGCGCATGATACTGCCCTATACGGGGCACGAGATCGACGCCGGCTTCTACTCGCGCCGGCGCGAGATCAATCCCGACTCGAGCTTCTCGGTCCTAGGCTAAGGGCCGTCCGCCGGAGCGTCCAGATTTGGACGCACAGCTAATGCATTGAAATCGCTTGAAAACCGGTTTGGGCGGATTCCATGGTTAATGCTCGGCAGCGTCGCGCGACCGCCTGTGCGGGCGGTCCGGCCACGGCCCCTAGAGGTCCTTCCACTTCCGCGCGGAAACGTCCCCCAGGAACACGTCGTCGCCGCCCTGCGCCGAGTAGCGGCCCTGGAGCCACAGCTCGCCGCTCTGCTCGTCACGCGCCAGCGCGAGAACGATCCAGCTCCGCGGCCCCTTTTCGACGTCGAGATGCAGCTCTCCGTCCCGGATCTCGCCGACCGTCGTGTGGGCCGACGAGCCGTAGCTCTCGGTGACGAAAGCGCGTTTGCCGCGAACCTCGCCGTCCGGCGCGATCTCGGTCAGGTCGAGCGAGAAGGCGTTGCTCGAGCCGTTGTCGGCCTCCCAGCGCCCCTCCCAGTAGCCGAGCACGAGCTCCTGGGTTTCCTCCGTCAGCGGGACCGGCGCGCGTGCGGGTCGGCTCGAGGTATCGGTCGTCTGGCATCCGGCCAGCACCAGCGAAGCAAGGGACGCAGCGGCGAGCAGAGTGGCAAGGCGCATCGATCGACCCCCCCATTGGCATGACAACGGGTCCGAAGTAAGGCGAATCGGGCACTGGCTGTAAAGCGGAACCTGCGCGGGGCGCGTCGGGACCCGCGTCAGAGCGCCTCCAGGTTCCCGAGGAGATCCCGCGCCCGCTTCCTCAGCGCGCGGCGCTTTCCGGCGTCCATCCGGTCCCAGTTGCGGTAGACGGGGCCGAGGCGGTGGTTGGCCTTCAGCTTGTTCCGGTTGCGCACCAGGAAATCCCAGTAGAGGGCGTTGAAGGGGCAGGCGTCCGGCCCGGTGCGCTGGCCGACGTCGTAGCGGCAGGTGCCGCAATAGTCCGACATGCGGTTCACGTAAGCCCCGCTCGCCGCGTAGGGCTTCGAGGCCAGCAGCCCGCCGTCGGCGAACTGGCTCATGCCGAGGACGTTGGGCAGCTCGACCCACTCGAAGGCGTCGAAATAGACGCCGAGGTACCATTCGTGCACCGCGCGCGGGTCGACGCCCGCGAGCATGGCGAAGGTGCCGGTGAGCATCAGGCGCTGGATGTGGTGGGCATAGGCCTCGTCGCGGGTCTGGGCGATGGCGGCGCTGAGGCAGGCCATTTCCGTCTCGCCGGTCCAGTAGAACCAGGGCAGCGGTCGCTCGGCGCCGAGGGCGTTGCGCCCGGCATATTCGGGCATCTCGCGCCAGTAGAGGCCGCGGACGAACTCGCGCCAGCCGAGGACCTGGCGGACGAAGCCCTCGACGGCGTTGAGCGGCGCATGGCCGTCGCGATACGCCGCCTCGACGGCGCGGCAGACGGCGAGCGGGTCCAGGAGACCGATGTTGAGGTAGCCCGAGAGGACGGAGTGGTAGAGGGCGGGCTCGCCCGCCAGCATGGCGTCCTGGTAGTCGCCGAAGCGGGGCAGCGCGTCGCGGACGAAATCGGCCAGCGCCCGCTCGGCGTCGGCCCGGGTCACGGCGAATCCGAAGGGCTCGAGGCGGCCGAAGTTGTCCGCGAACCGCTCGGCGACGAGGTCGAGGACGGCGCGCGTGGTGGCGTCCGGTTCGACGGCGCGGCGCGCGGGGAAGGCCAGGTCGCCGGTGGCGGGCTTGCGGTTCTCGGCGTCGAAGTTCCAGTGGCCGCCGCAGGGGGCGTCGCCGTCCATGAGCAGCCCCGTCCGGCGGCGCATCATGCGGTAGAAATGCTCCATGCGGAGGCTCTTCCGGCCCTCCGCCCAGTCGCGGAAGGCGGCATGGGAGCAGAGGAAGCGGTCGTCCTCGCGTATCGCCAGCGGCACCCCGCCGGGCGCCTCCCAGCGCTCGAGGGCGTCCCGCAGGCGCCACTCGCCGGGCTCGGTGACGACAATCCGGCGCGGCCGCCAACGCTCGACGGCGCGGGCGAGATCGCCGGTGATCGATCCGGTGTTTCCGTCGGCGTCGAGGTGGACGTAATCGACCCGCCAGCCCCCGGCGCGCAACTCGTCGGCGAAATGGCGCATGGCGGCGAGGACGAAGGCGATCTTCTTCTTGTGGTGGGGCGCGTAAGCGCACTCCTCCATCGCCTCGCAGATAAGGACGACGTCGCGGCCGGGCTCGGCGTCGCGCAGCGACGAGATCCCGGGCGATAGCTGGTCGCCGAGGACGAGGATGAGCCGGTCGGGCCGCTTCATGGGGAGAGGTTACGCGTGCGGGGCGCCGGCGGATCAGCGGCGCGGGCGGTCACCCGGGCGCGAGCCGGGTCACCTCGACGAGGATGGCGAAGTAGAAGATGAAGCTCGCCGCCAGCACGAAGGCGTGCCAGATGGCGTTGTGGAAGCGCAGCCGGTCCCAGTAGAGGAAGATCACGCCCAGCGTGTAAAGCCCGCCGCCGGTCAGCATCAGATGATAGGTAGGCCGCGAGATCTCGTGCAGGATCGGACCGCCGATCACCACGACGCTCCAGCCCATCGCCAGGTAGATCGCGACCGAGATCGTCTCGACCCGGCGCGGCACGGTGAGCTTGAGCACGCAGCCGAGGAGTGCAGCGCCCCAGATGCCCGCAAGGATCGGCACGGCGTCGTCGCCGGCTAGCAGCACGGCGAAGGGCGTGTAGGTGCCGGCGATCTTGACGTAGATCGCCGCGTGGTCGAGCCGGCGCAGGAACTGCTTGGCGCGGCCGTGGCGCACCATGTGGTAGCAGGCCGAGAGGGTGAACATGGCGATCAGGCTGGCGCCGTAGACCAGCGCCGCGCCGACCGTCGAGGCGTCGCCGTACCAGACCGCGGCCAGGGTGACCATGACGGGCACGGCGATGAGCGCGAAAAGGATGCCGAGGGCGTGCATGACGGCGTCGGCCAGCCGCTCGGCCCGGGTGTAGACCGGGTAGAGCGTCTCGCCACCCGGCAGGGTGATATGGACGCGATCCTCCGGCATCGGCTCCAGCATAACCCGAATTTCGTAACAAATTGATCAATATCTTTTATCGGACGCGTGACCGCTATCGGGTCAGGGGCGCAATGGGCATGATGATAACACGCGACCGGGCCATTGGTTCCGGCGGTGTTGCCAAACGGCCGCAGCCGTGTTCGGGAGGATACAGCTCAAGGGCCGTTCCAGTGCACCTGCCCGTGGCCGGAGAGGTCGTAGCCGCCGAGCCCGGCGGCGCCCTCG
>JBEPXW010000316.1:0-3362 GCA_041641715.1 Pseudomonadota bacterium | reverse complement strand
TGCCGCGCTTCATCGCGCTCCTCGAGAAGGCGGGCTTCTCCGCCGCCCGCCACCGGCTGCACTGGCAGGGGCTGGTGGCGCTGCCGCTGGTCTTCCTCGCCATGGTGCTGATCGGCGCGGCCTTCTCCATGCGCCACGTCCGGCTCGGCGGGCTCGGCCACATGGCGCTCGGCTGCGTGCTGTCGGGATTTGTCTATTTCTTCTTCTCGGACCTCGCCACGGCCCTCGGCTCGTCTGGCACCGTGCCGGTGGCGATCGCCGCCTGGGCGCCGCCCACGGCGGCGGTGCTGTTCGGTCTGGGCTTGCTGCTGCATCTGGAGGACGGGTAGAAAGGTCTACAAGGTGCCCGGATGGGAGGCGCCGGGGAACGGGGGACATCCGCCATGCGGCGAGGGATGCGCGCGGGCGCGGGCGGTCTTCTGGGCGGTCTCGCGGCCGTGGTCGTGCTGGTTGCCGGCACGCCGGGCGCGGCGCAGGTGGTCGCCGATGACCGCGCCGAGGCGCTCGTCTCCGACGTCCCGCCGGTCAAGCCGGACCTGCCGGTGGCCCTCATCGCCGACAGCGTCGAGTACGACACGGAGACGGGTCGCGTCGTCGCCAGCGGCGATGTCGAGATATACTACGGCAAGCGCACGCTCACAGCGAACCGCGTGATCTACGACAGCCGGGCCGAGACGATCACCGCCGAGGGCGAGATTGCCATGCGCGACCCCTCGGGCATCACCGTCTATGCCGACTTCGCCGAGCTCGACACGGACCTCCGCGAGGGCCTCGTGCGCGGCGCGAAGGCGGTGATGGGCGAGCATGTCCGGCTCTCGGCGGTCGAGGCGCGCCGGCTCGAGGGACGGTTCAATACCCTGTCCAAGGCCGTCTACAGCCCCTGCAAGGTCTGCCCGGACGATCCGACCCCGCTCTGGCGCATCCGCGCGCGGCGCGTGATCCACGACCAGGCCGAGAAACGGATTCACTACGAGGATGCCACGCTCGATCTTTTCGGCGTGCCGGTCTTCTGGCTCCCCTGGATCAGCCACCCGGACCCGACCGCGGACCGGGCGAGCGGCTTCCTGGTGCCGGAGTTCCGCCAGTCTTCGATCTACGGCTTCGGCATGCAGGTGCCCTATTACTGGGTGATCGACGACCACTCGGACCTGACCTTCACGCCCTTCCTCACCACCGACGACGGCCCTATCGCCATCCTCGAGTATCGCCGCGCATTCGAGACCGGCCTGTTCCGCACCGAAGGCAGCCTCACCTATGACGACTACGAGGGCGAAAACGATGTGCATGGCCATATCGAGGCCGAGGGCGCGTTCGAGCTTGAGCGCGACTTCAAGTGGGGCTTCGACGCGATCGCCGTGACCGACGACGGCTATCTCGGCCGCTACGACTTCTCCGACGAGGACCGGCTGACCAGCGAGCTCTGGCTGCGCCGCTATCGCCGGACCGGGTTCATCGACGCCACCGCCCTGCACTTTCGCAGCCTGCGCGACGACGAGCCGGCAGGGCGCATCCCGCTGGCCCTGCCGGACTTCGACGCTCGCCAGGAACTGCCTGGCGAGGTGGTCGGCGGGGACCTCGGCCTTTTCGCCTCGAGCCACGTGCTCTTGCGCGAGGCGGGGCTCGACGTCAGCCGCTTCACGATCGGCGCCGACTGGGAGCGACGCGAGGTGCTGCCCTCCGGACTCGTCCTCGAGGGCTTCGCCGAGGTGCGCGGTGACCTCTTCGTGACGGACGATTTCGGCACCGTCGAGAGTGCGACCGAATTGCGCCTCGCCCCCCTCGCCGGCCTTGAGGCCCGCTTTCCGCTCATCAACGAGACCGCCGGCGGCACCGCCCATGTGATCGAGCCCGTCGTCCAGGCCATCGCCGCGCCGTACGGCCTCAACGACGACATTCAGAACGAGGACAGCCAGGTGGTCGAGTTCGACGAGACCAACCTCTTCGATCACTCGCACTTCCCCGGCTGGGACACCTTCGAGGAGGGGCCGCGGCTGAACGTCGGCGTCAACTACGCGCTGATCGCGCCGGGCGGCTTCGGCTTCGACGCCAGCCTCGGGCGGGTGCTTCGCCCCCGCGCTCTCGACGAGTTCTCCACCGGCTCCGGCCTCAGGGGCCAGACCTCGGACTGGGTCGGCGCCTGGGGGCTGCGCTACCCGCCCTACCTCACGGTCCGCCAGCGTGTGCGCCTCGACGACGATCTCTCGATCACGCGGAACGAGATCGACACGCGGGTCTCTTATCGCCGGTCGGCCCTCTCGCTCGGCTACATCTTCCTCGAGCAGGACCCGTCGATCGCGGCGCCCGACGACCGCGAGGAGGTGGTCGCGCGCACGGAGCTAGGTCTCGACGACCGCTGGACGCTCTCCGGTCTCGTGCGGCGCGACCTCGAGAACGCCGAGTTCGTCGAGGTCGGCGGGGGGCTCGCCTTCGAGAACGAGTGCTGCCGGGTCGAGCTCTTCGTCGAGCGCAACTTCACCGGACGCGAGGACGCCCCGGACGGGACCACGGTCGGGCTCCAAGTGAGACTTTTCACGCTGGGCAACAACGACTACACGGGTCCGTGAGGCGCGCCGCCTGACAAGTGCGCGGCGAACAGGGATTCGGAGGACGCTCATGCTCAGGACGATGCTCGGCTTCGCACCCGTGCGCGCGCTCGCGCTCCTGGTGCTGGCGCTCATGACGGCGGCGCCGGCGGCGCTGGCGCAGACTTCCGGCGGACAGCAGGCGGCAACCCCGTTCCGCCCGGTGGCGGTGGTGAACGGATCCGCGATCACCGGCTACGACCTCACCGAGCGCGCCAGGGTCATGCAGGCACTCGGCTTTCCGGCGGAGAGCGAGGAGGCGCTGCGCCGCGCCGCGCTCGACCGGCTGATCGAGGACCAGCTGAAGCTGCAGGAGGCCGAGCGCCTCGGCGTCACGGCGAGCGAGGAGCAGATCCAGTCCGGCATCGCCGAGATGGCGCAGAACGTCGGCGTGGAGCCGGACGAGTTCCTGGCGGTGCTTTCGGCCGAGGGCATTAGCCAGAGCGCGATCGAGGACATGGTGCGGGCCGACGTGGTCTGGCGCCAGGTCGCGCGCACGCGCTTCTCGCGCCGGGTCGAGCCCGGCGAGGCCGAGGTGGACGCCGAGATCGCGCTTCTGGAGGAGCGGGGCGGCACGGCCTACCGCATCGCCGAAATCGGGCTCCCCCTGGAGGGCGCGGGGCGCACGCCGGAGGAGACACGGGTGCTCGCGGACCAGCTTTTCCAGGAGTTGAACCAGGGCGGCGACTTCGAGCGCGCCGTGCGGCAGTACTCGCGCGCGCCGAGCGCGGAGGAGGACGGCGAGGTCGGCTGGGTCTCGACCGTCGGCCTGCCGCCCCA
>JBEPXW010000315.1:0-3342 GCA_041641715.1 Pseudomonadota bacterium | reverse complement strand
GCGATCATCGTGGCGAAGAGCGCCCCCAGCATCCAGGCGAGCGGCACCTCGAGCGCGTTCGCCGCCGCGCCGCCGGCCGCGCCGATGGCGAGGCCGAGCGCGAGGCGTCTCAGCCGCGGCGGGCTGTGACGGTCGGCCCAGCTCTCGGCGCCGGCCCGTCCGCTCACCCGCCGGGCTCCGGGGCGATGATCTCGACCTCGCCGCCGTTCCGGACGGCGGTGTAGAAGCAGGAGCGGCGGTTGGTGTGGCAGGCGGGGCCGGTCTGCTCGACCATGAGCAGCAGGCAGTCCCGGTCGCAGTCCACCCGCAGCTCGACGAGGCGCTGGACGTGTCCGGAGGTCTCGCCCTTGCGCCAGAGTTTCCCGCGCGAGCGCGACCAGTAGGTGACGCGGCCCGCGGCGAGCGTCTCGGCGACCGCCTCGGCGTTCATCCAGGCCATCATCAGCACCTCGCCCGACCCTGCGTCCTGGGCGATGGCGGGAATCAGGCCGCGGTCGTCATAAGCCAGCGTCGCCGGGTCGAAGGGCGTGCCAGGGTCCGTCTCGGGCATGCGCGGCCTCCCTCTCGGGCCTGCGGGGCTTTTCGCGAGGCCTGTCAGGGGCTATCTAGCCCGTAGATCACCGGCACGGAAGAGACGCATGACCGCCGCCGAGCAAGACCTGATGAAGCTCTACTCGCAGCGCATCCTCGCGCTGGCGGCGTCGATCCCGCATGTCGGGCGGCTCGAGAGCCCGGACGGCTCGGCGATGAAGCGCTCGCCGCTCTGCGGGTCGACGGTGACGGTGGACGTGTGCGTCGAGGACGGGAAGATCAGCGACTTTGCGCAGGACGTTAAGGCCTGCGCGCTCGGCCAGTCCTCGGCCTCGGTGCTCGGGAGCCACGCGATCGGTCTGACGCGCGATGACGTGGCGCGGGGTCGCGACCAGCTCCGCGCCATGATCAAGGAGGACGGGCCGGACCCGGAGCCGCCCTTCGACGAGCTGGCGGTGCTGCGCCCGGCGCGCGACTACAAGAACCGGCACGCCTCGATCCTGCTCGCCTGGGAGGCGACGCTCGCGGCCATGGACGAGGCGGCGGAGAAAGCCGAGGCGGCGGACGCCTAGCGGCGCCGGACCGGGTGTCCACACGTGGACACACAGCCAGCCCATTGATCTGTAAAGTGGATCACGTGAGTGATCGGGAAAAATCACGCAGGGTCGGTGCAGGGCATCCGCCCTACTCCTTCCACCACACCTCCGGCCTGAACCCGTAGAGCGGGTCCTTCTCCGGCTTGCCGTAGCCCGCCTGCCAGGCGATCCGGTCGGTGCGCAGATAGCCGAAGGGAATCACGTAGACGCCCGCGCTCAGCACCCGGTCGAGCGCGCGGACGGCGGCGACGAACCCCTCGCGGGTCTCGGCGGCGAGGAGGGCGTCGATCATCGCGTCCACCGCGGGGTCGGCCACGCCCATGTAGTTCCGCGTGCCGGGCTCGGTGCGGCCGGAAGAGCCGAAGTAGAGGCGCTGCTCGACCCCGGGGCTCAGCGAGAGGAACCAGCGGTTGGTGATCATGTCGTAGTCGTAATCGCGCAACCGCGCCTGGTACTGCGCGTCGTCGACGCGGCGGACCTCGGCCTGCGCCCCGAGTCGCTGGAGCGATTCGCGCCAGAGCGAGGCGAGCGTCTCGTCCTCGGTGGAGTTCACGAGGATCTCGAAGCGGAACGGCTCGCCTTCGGCGTTCCGAAGCACGCGGCCCTCCACCTGCCAGCCCGCCTCGGAGAGGAGCCGCGACGCCTCGCGCAGGTTTCGGCGGTCGCGGCCCGAGCCGTCGCTCTCGGGCGGGCGCCAGCCCTCGGCCAGCGTGCCCTCGGGGAGCGACTCGGCGTAAGGCGAGAGGAGCTCGCGCACCCGGCCCTCGGCCGTGCCGGTGAAGCCGAGGGGGGAGTTGTCGTAATAGCTCTCGATCCGCTCGTAGGCGCTGCGGTAGAGGCGCTGGTTCACCCACTCCCAGTCGAAGGCGAGCGCCAGCGCGCGGCGGACGCGGCGGTCGGCGAAGATCTCGCGCCGCGTGTTGAAGACGAAGCCGTGCATGCCCGTCGGCCGGCCGTGGCTGATCTCGCCGCGTTTCAGCCGGCCCTCCCGCGCGGCCGGGAAGTCGTAGCCCGTGGCCCAGCGGACCGGATCGGAATCGTAGAAGACGGAGACGGCGCCCGTCTTAACTGCGGACCATAACGCCTCGGAATTGCGGTAATATTCGTAGCGAATGGTTCCGAAATTGTGGATCCCGCGGTTCACCGCGAGATCGCGGCCCCAGTAGTCAGGATTGTGCTCGAACGCGATGAAGCGGCCCGGCTCGAACTCGCCGACCGTGTAGGGGCCGGAGCCGATCACCGGCTCGACGCCCGGCTCGGTGAAGTCGCGCCCTTCCCACTGTGCCTTCTTCAGCACGGGCCTGAGCCCCATGATGAGCGGCAGCTCGCGGTTCGGCTGGTTGAAGCTGATGCGGAGCGAGCGCGGGCCGGTTTGCTCGACGCTCTCGACCGCGTCCCAAGCGCTGCGGTAGCGGGGATGTCCCTGTTCCCCAAGGGTTTTCAGCGACCAGACGACGTCCTCGACGGTCACCGGGCTGCCGTCCGAGAAGCGCGCCTCCGGCCGCAGCGTGAACGCCACCCAGGAGCGGTCCTCCGGCGTCTCGACCGATTCGGCGAGCAGGCCGTAGAGGGTGAAGGGCTCGTCCCAGCTCCGCGCCATGAGCGACTCGACGGTGTGGACACGCACGCCCCAGGGCGCGCGGCCGCGCAGGATGTAGGGGTTCAGGCTGTCGAAGCCGCCGACCTCGCCGTAGACGACCCGGCCGCCCTGCGGCGCGTCCGGATTGGCGTAAGGCAGGTGGGTGAATCCGGGCTCGAGCGCCGGGTCCCCGTGCATGGCGATTCCGTGCGCGGGCTCGGCCCCGGCGGGAGAGGCCATGAGCCACGCGGCGAGGACCGCGACAGCAGTTGTGATCCGCGACCAATTGGGCCGGCGATTACGTCTCCATATCAGACTCTTCGCCGGACGAGTTAAAAGGGACTTGCTGCCCCCTCCGGGATTGCGTATGATCGCCTCACTGCTCGATAGGTTTCTTGCCTGTATGAAACCTGCCTCAACACCTTCAGCGCCTCCTTCGGGAGGCGCTTTTTTTATCTCCGCCCCGGTCATTCCGACGCATCACCTCTCGTCATTCCGCGCACCATGCCTATCCTCTCGGCGGGCAGACTCGCCCAAGTAACGGCCGAAGGAAAGGGGGTGGAGAGATGACGCTCGCCGACAAGGTTGCCGTCGTCACGGGATCGACTTCCGGAATCGGGCTCGGCATTGCCGAGG
>JBEPXW010000314.1:0-3382 GCA_041641715.1 Pseudomonadota bacterium | reverse complement strand
TACGAGACGCCGGGGATCATGGGGCTGCGCGCCGAGTTCGTGAACGCGGCTTACGAGGCGTGGGTGATCGAGGAGACCCGGTCGTCCCTCTGAAGGGTCTGGAGGCGCCCATGGCCTTCCCGAAGCTGCTGATCGTCCTCGGGGTCGTCCTGATCGCCGTCGGCGTCGCCTGGACGCTGGGCGAGAAGATGGGGCTCGGCCGGCTGCCCGGCGACTTCGTCTTCGAGGTCGGCAACGCCAGGGTCTACCTGCCGGTCGCGACCTCGATCCTGATCAGCGTCGTCCTGACCCTGGTGCTCTGGCTGATCGGGCGGTGAGCGGCGGAGGGCGCCCGCAACTCTTATGACTCTTATATAAGAGTCAGCCTCAATTAACCGCTGCCAAAGCATAAAATCGTTCCCGGAGGAACTTCGCAGGATTCCGGGAATTCCCGTATACGGATGTCAACGTGGCCCGCGCCACCGCCCGGTGTTTACGCGTGTATACGGAAATCGACGCGGCCTTGCCGCGGCCCGGCGTATACCCGGGCTAACGCAAACAAACGCCCCTCAGACCTTCCAGAACACGAGCAGCCACCAGAGCGCGGTCAGCCCCAGCGCGCCCCAGAGCGGCGTCCCCATCAGCCAGATCCAGCCGAGGAAGACATAGGCCGAGCCCAGGAGCGAGATGAAGAGCCGGTCCCCGAGCGTCGTGTCGAGCCCGAGCAAGCCGTGCCGCGGCACGCCGCCCGGGTAGCGGCGCCACTCCAGGACGCCGATCGCCGCGACGGCGCCGAAGACGAAGACGAAGAACGCCGCCGTCGGCCAGGTCCACGCCATCCATCCGAACATGCCGTCCTCCCGTCACACGCGCCCGAGGGCGAAGCCCTTGGCGATGTAGTTCCGCACGAAGTAGATCACGATCGCGCCGGGGATGATGGTGAGGCACCCGGCCGCCGCCAGCAGCCCCAGCTCGTAACCCGCGCTCGACGCCGTGCGCGTCATGGTGGCCGCGATCGGCTTCGCCTCCACCGCCGTCAGCGTCTTGGCGAGCAGGAGCTCGACCCAAGAGAACATGAAGCAGAAGAAGGCGGTGACGCCGATCCCCGACTTGATCGCCGGCATGAAGATGCGCGTGAAGAAGCGGGGGAACGAATAGCCGTCCACATAGGCCGTCTCGTCGAGCTCCTTCGGCACGCCGGACATGAAGCCCTCGAGGATCCAGACCGCCAGCGGGATGTTGAAGAGGCAGTGCGCCAGCGCCACCGCGATGGGCGTGTCGAACAACCCGACCGCCGAGTAGAGCTGGAAGAAGGGCAGCGCGAACACGGCCGGCGGCGCCATCCGGTTCGTCAACAGCCAGAAGAACAGGTGCTTGTCGCCGAGGAAGCGGTAGCGCGAGAAAGCATAGGCCGCGGGCAGCGCGGCGGCCACCGAAATCACCGTGTTCAGAGCGACATAGGAGATAGAGTTCACGTAGCCCATGTACCAGGTGGGGTCGTTGAAGATCACCTCGTAGTTCGCCAGCGTGAAGTTCCGCGGCCAGAGGCTGAAGGTGCCGAGGATCTCGTTCGTGGTCTTGAACGACATGTTCAAGAGCCAGTAGATCGGCAGCAGCAGGAAGATGATGTAGATCGCTGGCACGAAAGGAATAATGCGTCTCATCGGTCCACCTCCCTCACACCACCTCGTGCCGTGTCATCCAGCGGAAAAAGACGTAGGAGACCAGGAGCGTGATCAGGAAGTAGATCAGCGACATCGCCGCCGCGGGCCCGAGCGCGAACTGGCCGAGGGCGAGCTTGACGAGGTCGATCGAGAGGAAGGTCGTCGAGTTCCCCGGGCCGCCGCCCGTCAGCACGAAGGGCTCGGTGTAGATCATGAAACTGTCCATGAAGCGGAGCAGGATGGCGATGGTCAGCACCTTGTTGAGCTTCGGCAGCTGGATGTGGCGGAAGACCGCCCAGGCCCCCGCCCCGTCGATCTTCGCCGCCTGGTAGTAGGCGTCCGGGATCGCCACGAGCCCGGCGTAGCTGAGCAGCACGATCAGCGACGTCCAGTGCCAGACGTCCATCAGGATCACGGTGAACCAGGCCGCCGTCGGGCTCTGCGTCATATTGTAGTCGATGCCGAGCGCGTTGATGCCACGGCCCAACAGCCCGATGTCCGGCAGCGCGAAGATGTTCCACATGGCGCCGACCACGTTCCACGGGATCAGAAGCGGCAGCGCCATCAGCACGAGGCAGACCGGCACCCAGGGCCCCTTCCGCGGCATGGTCAGCGCGATGGCGATGCCGAGCGGCACCTCGATGGCGAGGATGGTGAAGGTGAAGGCGAGCTGGCGCAGCAGCGCGCCGTGGAACCGCTCGGAGTGCATCACGTCCTCGTAGGACCGCACCCCGTGCCAGAGGAAGATGTTGTTCCCGAACGTCTCCTGCACCGAGTAGTTCACCACCGTCATCAGCGGCACCAGCGCGTTGAACGCCACCAGCACCACCACCGGCATGACGAAGAGCCAGCCCTTCTGGTTCTCGGTCTTGGTCACCGCCATCGGTCAGTCCCCCTTGCCGGCCAGCCAGCCGTCGGCGTAGACGCGCGTGCGGTCCGGATCGAAACGCAGATGCGTCCCGCCCTCCGGCACCGCCTGTCCCGCCGGCACCAGCATGTTCACGCGGTGCCCGGCGGCGTCGAGCTCGACGACGCGGTAGCGCCCGCCGTCGGCGACCTTGACGACCCGGGCCGCGATGCCGTCCTCCGCGAAGCCGACATGCTCGGGGCGCACGCCGATCTCGAGCCGCTCCGCGCCGGCGGTCTCGCCGATCCCCTCCCCGACCGGCACCTGCGTGCCGGCGAAGAAGGCGGCGCCGTCGCGCACCTCGCAGGGAAGCACGTTCATCCCCGGCGAGCCGATGAAGTGGCCGACGAAGGTGTGGGCAGGGCGCTCGAAGAGGTCGACGGGCGTGCCGATCTGCACCACCTGGCCCTCGTCCATGACGACCACCTGGTCGGCGAAGGTCAGCGCCTCGGTCTGGTCGTGGGTGACGTAGATCATGGTCAGCCGGACCTGCTGGTGCAGTTCCTTGAGCTTCGAGCGCAGCGTCCATTTCAGGTGCGGGTCGATGACCGTCAGCGGCTCGTCGAACATGATGACATGCACGTCCTCGCGCACGAGGCCGCGGCCCATGGAGATCTTCTGCTTGCCGTCCTCGCCGAGGCCGGCGGCGCGGGTCCCGAGCATGTCCGTGAGCTCGAGCCTCTCGGCGATCTCGCGCACGCGGGCGTCCACGCGGGCGGCCTCGACGCCGCGGTTCCTGAGCGGGAAGGCCAGGTTGTCGTAGACGGTCATGGTGTCGTAGATGACCGGGAACTGGAACACCTGCGCGATGTTGCGCCGGTCGGGCGGCAGC
>JBEPXW010000313.1:0-3386 GCA_041641715.1 Pseudomonadota bacterium | reverse complement strand
GGAGCCGCCCCGGCTCGGGCAGGCGCGAGCGGCGGCGCTGGAGGTCGAGCCACCAGCGCACCGCATCGGGCAGCGCCGCCCAGCGGGCCGGGTCGGCCAGCATCGCGACGACCCGCTCGGAGAGCTGCGTCGAGGTCGCGAGCTTGGTGCCCGCATAGACCGCGATCTTGGGCTCACGCCCCGGCGCCGGGCTCACCTGCAGCGTCAGCTCGCGCAGCGCGTCGAGTTGCACGACATGGCCGCCGATGAGGAAGCTGTCGCCGGGGGTCAGCGTGGCGGCGAACGCCTCCTCCACCTCGCCGAGGAGCGGCCCGCCGCGCCGGCCCATGCGCACGCCGAGGGTCTCGGTATCGACGATGGTGCCCGCGTTCATGCGCAGGCGGCGCGCCGTGCGCGGGTCGCGCAGGCGCCAGCGCCCGTCTTCCCCGAGGACGAGCCGCCGCCACTGGTCATAGGCGCGAAGCGCGTATCCGCCCGTGGCGCAGAAATCGAGGCAGGCGTCGAAGTCCGCGCGCGAAAGCCCGCGATAGGGCCCCGCCCGCCGGACCTCGTCGTAGAGTGCATCCGCGTCGAACGGCCCGGCGCAGGCGGTCAGCAGGATGTGCTGGCAGAGCACGTCGAGCCCGCCCTCCGGCATCGGCTCGCCGTCGAGCGTTCCGGCGCGAGCCGCCTCGAGGGCGGCGCGGCACTCGAGGACCTCGAAGCGATTGGCGGGCACCAGCACCGCCTTGGAGGGCGCATCGTAACGGTGGTTCGCCCGCCCGATCCGCTGCACCAGCCGCTTCACCGCCTTGGGCGCGCCGACCTGCACCACGAGATCCACGTCGCCCCAGTCGAGGCCGAGGTCGAGCGAACCCGTGGCGACCACGGCGCGCAATCGCCCCTCGGCCATGGCGGCCTCGACCTTCACGCGTGCCTCGCGGGCGAGCGAGCCATGATGGAGGCCGATGGCGAGACCCTCGGCGTTCTCCTCCCAGAGCGCCCTGAAGAAGAGCTCGGCCTGCGCCCGCGTGTTGATGAAGACGAGGCTCGTGCGATGAGCGCGGATCAGCTCCATCACGGGTCCCGCGGCGTAACGCCCCCCGCTGCCGGACCAGGGCGGCTCGCCCGCGGCCTCGAGGATCGCGATGTCCGGCTCCGGTCCAGGGTCGGCTTCGAGCACGCGGCAACGGCCGGGCGCGAGCCACTCGCCCAGCGCCTCTGGGTCCTCGACGGTAGCGGAGAGCGCCACCAGGCGGTGCCCTGGCTCCAGAGTGCCGAGCCGGGCAAGGCAAAGTGCGAGCTGGTCGCCGCGCTTCGTCCCCGCCAGCGCATGCGCCTCGTCGATCACGACCCGGCGGAGGCCGCAAAAAACGCGCGCCGCGTCCTCCTGGGCGAGAAGGAGCGCCAGGCTCTCGGGCGTCGTCAGCAGGATCTCCGGCGGGTCGGCGCGCTGGCGACGCCGGCGCGAGGCGGACGTGTCGCCGGTGCGGTCCTCCACGCGGACATCGAGCCCCATCTCGGCCACGGGCGCGCGCAGGTTGCGCCCGATGTCGGCCGCCAGCGCCTTGAGCGGCGAGACGTAGAGCGTGTGCAGCCCGCGCCGCCCGCCCGGCGCCAGGTCCACCAACGACGGCAGGAAGCCGGCCAACGTCTTGCCGGCCCCGGTCGGCGCGATCAGGAGCGCGGCCCCGGCGCCGCTCTCGACGAGCGCCACCTGATACGGATGCGGCCGCCAGCCGCGCGCGGCGAACCAGCCGGCGAAGGGCTCGGGGAGCATGGTCATCGGGCCGCGCATGACCGTCGCCCCTCGTGAGTCTTGCGCGTGACCGGGATTCCACGTAAAGGGTTGGTGATTTCCGAAGTCACTCTACCAGACACGGGGTTTAACGCGCATGCTTAAGCGAGCAAGCCGCGCGCCGGCGCGGGGGTTGCTTGCCGAGTGGCCGACCTGGATGGCGGTGGCGGGATGCTATCTCGCATGGATGCTGTCCGCGCTGGCCTACCAGACGGTCGGGCTTCTCGCCTTCGTGCCGATGGCGCTCAGCGTCGCCTTCCACTCGTCGCTCCAGCACGAGATCCTCCACGGCCACCCGACGTGCAAGCCGGCGCTGAACGAGGCGCTGGTTTGGCTGCCGCTCGGCCTCTTTGTCCCCTTCCGGCGCTTCCGCGACCTGCATCTCCGCCATCACAACGACACCCGGCTCACCGACCCTTACGACGATCCTGAGAGCTTCTACCACGCCGAGGACGATTTTGCGCTGATGGGTCGCATCCGCCGGGCGCTGCTCTTGGCCAACGCCACCTTTGCCGGGCGCATGGTGATCGGCCCGGCGCTGGCGCTGAACGGCTTTTCGCGCACCGAGCTTGCGCGGCTCCGCGCCGGCGAGCGAGGTGTCCGCGGCGCGTGGGCGCACCACGCCTCAGGTGTCGCCGTCGTCCTGCCGGTCGTCTGGTGGCTGGGCGTGCCGCTCTGGCTCTACGCGATGCTTGCCGCCTATCCGGGCATGGCGCTCATCATGGTGCGCAGCTTCATCGAGCACCGCGCGCACGAGGATCCGCGCCAGCGCAGCGCCATAGTCGAAAGCGGGCCGTTCTTCAGCCTGCTGTTCCTCAACAACAACCTGCATCGCGTGCACCACGCCAAGCCCTCCGTCCCGTGGTATCGCCTGCCCGCGCTCTACCGCGCCGAGCGCGGGCGCTACCTCTCCGAGAACGGCGGCTACCTGATCCGCGGCTACGACGAGGTCGTGCGCCGCTGGCTGGTCCGAGCGCGCGAGCCGGTCGTGCATCCCTTCACGCGTCGCGATCGGGCGGCCCGCGGCGAATGATCGCCGCACTCCCGATGTATGACTGGCCTGCGATCGCGGCCGAAACGGACGCCTTCTGGGCCGATGCGGCGCGGCGCCTCGCGGCGCAGGGTATCGCGGCGCCCGGTTCGCTGACCCGGCCCGACGACCCGGCCACGGCGTGGCGCGACCCGGAGCTCCTGCTCGGCCAGGCCTGCGGCATGCCCTATGTCGCGGGCCTCTGTGGCAGCGCGAGCGTGGTCGGCCGGCCGGACCACGGGCTCCCGGACGCGGCGGAGGGTCTTTACCGCTCGGTCGTCATCGTGCGCGCCGGAAACGCACGCGCACCGGGGCCGGAGGCGATGCTCGCGCAGGCCCGGCGGCGTGTCGCCGTCAACGAGTGGGGCTCCTACTCGGGGCACGTCGCGCTCCGCGCCCACCTCGCGTCGCTGCGCGGGGGCGCCGCGGACCCCTTTTTCGGCGCCGCCCGCCTCAGCGGCAGCCACGCCGATTCGGCCCGCATGATCGCGCGGGAGGAGGCGGACGTCGCCGCCCTAGACGGGGTCGCCTGGGCGCTGCTCTGCGCGCACGAGGCGGAGACCGCGCGCCGTCTTGCCG
>JBEPXW010000312.1:0-3389 GCA_041641715.1 Pseudomonadota bacterium | reverse complement strand
TACGTATGCCTGCGGCCTCTCCGCCCCCTCGCGCCTCCATGACCTGTTCCTGCGCTGGGAGGCGATGACGCCGGGCGCGTACGCCCGACAGGGCAAGGGGCTGACCATCGCCTGGGGCTGGTTCGACAGCCCCTTCGGCGAGGTCCTCGCCATGGGCACCGATAGCGGCCTCTGCGGCATGGCCTTCGCCGCCGAGGCGGGCCGCGACGCGACGCTCGCGGACATGCGCGGCCGCTGGCCGGCCGCCCGCTTCCGCGAGGACCCGGACACGCTGGCGCCCTGGGTGCGCGCCGCCTTCGGCGGCGGCGAGGTGCCGCTTCAGCTCATCGGCGCGCCATTTCAGATCAAGGTCTGGGAGGCACTCCTCGCCGTCCCGCCCGGCCAGATCACCACCTATTCCGAGATCGCCGAGCGAATCGGGCGGCCGAAGGCGGTGCGTGCGGTCGGCACGGCCGTCGGCCGAAACCCGCTCGCCTGGCTCATCCCCTGCCACCGGGTGCTGCGCCGCGACGGGGCGCTCGGCGGATACCACTGGGGCCTGCCCGTGAAGCGGGCGATGCTCGCCTGGGAGTCGGCGAGGGCGGACGCTTGAGCCGGGCCGGCGTCGATCTCGGCCGCAGCATCTACGTCGTGGCGGCGTCCGTGGCGCGCGCCAACTGGGGCCCCTGCGCCCTGGCGGCGCTCCTGCTCGCCGCGACGGACATCGGCGCCGTCTACCTCCATGCCCCGATCACCTTCGCGGCGCTGCGCGCGCTCGTTCTCATGATCGTGAGCTATTCGGCCTACCGCATGCTGCTCTCGGGCGGCGCGGTCGCAGGGTGGCGGGCCGCCGCGACGCCGGACGGCCGCGTCCCCTGGCGATTTGCCGGGGTGATGCTGATCATCCTCGGGCCGATCCTTTTCCTCGGCGTCGTCTGGACGGCGCCCGACAGCGCGATCGAGCCCGGCCTCCTCGCCGATATCGTGCTCGGGCTGGTCCTGGTGATGACCTATGCCGCGCTCTACGTGCTGCTGGGAACGGCCTTGCCCGAGGTCGTCGAGCGCGGCGCCGTCTCGCCCGGCGCCGCCTTCGCGCGGGGCCGGGCGCGCTACCGCGCCATCGCCCAGGCGATGATCATCGGGCCCTGGCTCTTCCGGGCGGCCTCGCTTCTGGTCATCGTCGGCATCACCTTAGCGGGGGTCGACACCGCCCTGTTCGGCGAGGACGGCGCGTTCCAGCCCGCCGGGCTCGGCCCGCTGCTTGCGTTGAAGGCGAGCCACGTCTTCGCCGAGCTGATGACCGCGGTCGTCCTCGTCCGTGCCTATCGGCGCTCGATGCCGGGGTCTTCCGGAGAGGCTTCGGCCGGCGCTACCGTTCACGCGGCTATCCGCGGGTGAGCTCGGCCACGTAGCCGGGCAGGGCGAACGCCGCCCCGTGAACCTCCGGAGTCCAGTAGCGGGCGGCGAGGCCGGCCTCGGCGACGCGCTGCTCGAGCGCGGCGCGGTCGGTCCGGCGGGCCGGCGAATCGGTGCCCCAGCCGAACGCCATGGGCCCGCCCCAGTAGGTCGGCACCGTGGCGAGGTAGCAGGTGGCGTCCCGGAACAGCGCGCGGAAGGCGCGCATGGTGCTCCTCAGCTCGTCGGCCTGCTGGAACGGCACGCCGTTCTGGGTGACCAGGATGCCGCCCTCGGCGAGGCGCCGCTTCACGTCGCCGTAGAAGGTATCCGTGAACAGAACCTCCGCCGGCCCGATCGGGTCGGTCGAGTCGGAGATCACCACGTCGAAGGTCTCGTCCGAGTCGCGCACGAAGGCGGCGCCGTCGGCGATGACCAGGTCCAGCCGCGGGTCGTTGAAGGCGCCGGCGCTGACTCCCGGCAGGTATTCCTTGGCGAACTCGACGACGCCTGCGTCGATCTCGACCATGGTGACGTGCTCGACCGAGGCGTGGCGCAGCACCTCGCGCGCCATGCCGCCGTCGCCGCCGCCGATGATCAGCACCCGCCGGGCCTCGCCATGGGCGAGGAGGGGCACGTGCGCCAGCATCTCGTGGTAGATGAACTCGTCCGCCTCGGTGAGCTGGATCACGCCGTCGAGCGTGAGCACCCGGCCGCAGCGCGGGTTCTCGAACACGCGGAGCCGCTGGTGCTCGGTCTCGCTGTCGTAGAGCACGCGATCCTCGCGCAGCGCCAGCGCGCGGTCGTCGTAGAGCGACTCGACGCTCCAGCCCGGGATCTCGGCTGCGGTCATGGCGGGCTCTCCCCTCGCTCTGGCGGGCCGGCGCGGCGCGCGGCATACTGGGGCGGCTTTTTCCTCAGGCGGGGCCGCGATGTCCAGCCGTGAATCGCCGATGACGGGCGGCTGCCAATGCGGCGCCGTGCGCTACCGGATCCGGGGCGCGCCGCTCGCCACCTATGTCTGCCACTGCACCGAGTGCCGCCGGCAGTCCGCCTCGGCCTTCGGCATCTCCGTGATCGTCCGCGGCACGGACCTCGTGACGCTGCAGGGCGCGACGCGGATCTGGGCCCGGCCCTCGGCCCTCGGCGGCCACCTCGACTGCCATTTCTGCCCGGTCTGCGGCACGCGGCTCTGGCACATCGGCAGCCGAGACCCCGAGCGCGTCTCGGTCAAGGGCGGATCGCTGGACGCGCCGCCCGATATCTCCCGCGTGAGGCACATCTGGACCGAAAGCCGGGCGCCGGGCGTGGTGATCCCGCCCGGCGCCGAATGCCATCCCGGGGAGCCGCCGGAGTGAGGGCTCAAGCCCCTTCCGCCTCGACCAGCCCCTCGCCGCGCAGAAGCTCCTGCACCCGCACCTCGCTGGCGTCGAAGGCCCGGCGCAGGACCTCGACCGCCTTCCAGGGCTCGGCGCAGCCGCACATGAACACGTCGAAGGCGGCATAGCCGACCTCGGGCCAGGTGTGCACCGAGATGTGGCTCTCGGCCAGCACGGCCACCCCGCTCACCCCCTGGGGCGAGAACTTGTGGGTGTGGATGTGCAGCAGCGTCGCCCCGCAGGCGTCGACGCAGTCGCGGAACGCGCCTTCGATGCGCCGCTCGTCGTCGAGCCCCCGCGCCCCGATCACCTCGATGATCAGGTGCGTGCCGGCATAGATCTTGCCGTCACGGCGAATGAAGTGGTCGTCGCGCGACTCGTCGAGGACGTCGCCGCGCGCGTCCGAGTCCGAGACAACAGTGAGATGTCCGCGGGGTTTCCCCGCTTCTTCCGCATGGGTGGTGCCTGTCTCCAGGTCCATCCCCAGTTGGAAGAGGTGTGCCTGAGACATGGCAGCGCCTCCCCTACCAGCAGATGAATCCAGAGGCCCCTTAGCGCCCCCCCGCGGACGGGGATGGGATCGGTGACCTTCGTGAACAGGCGAGATACTGTTTCCGCCCGGCGCGTGCAAGGGCG
>JBEPXW010000311.1:0-3392 GCA_041641715.1 Pseudomonadota bacterium | reverse complement strand
CCTACTGCTCGTCGTCGTCGTCCTCGTGGGCGGCGACGAGCTTCATCAGGGTCTCGGCGGTGTCGCCCTCGACCGGCGTGTAGGTCTGGGGGCGCCAGACGAGCTTGGTCGACTCGGCCTCGCCGAGCACGGCCTCGAGCGCCTGGGCGACGTCGGAGAAGTCCTCCGGCGCGCACCAGATCACGTGGTAGTCGGAGTCGGACTCGACGTCCTCGGCGCCGGCCTCGGCCGCCGTCTCGAGCACCTGCTCGGCATCGCCGGCGGAGGCGGGGTAGAGAATCTGCCCCATGCGGTCGAACATGAACGAGACCGCGCCCGTCTCGGCCAGGTTGCCGCCGTGCTTCGAGAAGATCGAGCGGACGTTCGAGGCGGTGCGGTTGCGGTTGTCCGTCATCGCCTCGACGAGGATGGCGACGCCGCCGGGGCCGTAACCCTCGTAGCGGACCTCCTCGTAAGCCTCGGCGTCCGAGCCCTGCGCCTTCTTGATGGCGCGCTCGATCACGTCCTTCGGCACCGAGTTCGACTTGGCGTCCTTGACCGCGAGGCGCAGCCGCGGGTTCTTCTCCGGGTCCGGGTCGCCGAGCTTCGCCGCGACGGTGATCTCCTTCGAGAGCTTGGAGAACAGCTTCGAGCGCGCGGCGTCCTGGCGCCCCTTGCGGTGCTGGATGTTGGCCCACTTGGAATGGCCGGCCATGGGTCTCTCCGCCTGAAATGGGGTGTGCGGCGGATATAGGCGAGCCGCGGGGGGCGGATCAAGCGCGAACGGCGCGCTCAGAAGCTCCAGAACAGCGGGATCAGGAGCGCGGCGAGGATGCCCACCCCGAGGTTCATCGGGATGCCGAGGCGCATGTAGTCGGTGAAGCGATAGCCGCCCGCGGCATAGACCAGCGTGTTGGTCTGGTAGCCGATGGGCGTGGCGAAGCTGCACGAGGCGGCGAACATCACCGCCACGACGAAGGGGCGCGGGTCGATGCCGAGCTCGGCGGCGAGCGAGATGGCGATGGGCGTCATCACCGCGGCGACCGCGTTGTTGGTGACGAGCTCGGTCAGGAGCGAGGAGATCAGGAACACGAACCAGAGGATCAGCGCCGGGGGCAAGTCCATCACCCAGGGGCCGGCGGCATGGACGAGGAGCTCCACCGCGCCGGTGCGCTCGAGGGCGCGGCCGACGCCGAGCATGGCGAAGATGAGGGCGAGGAGGCGGATCTCGACGAGCTGGAACGCCTCCTCCGCGTCGATGCAGCGGGTGACGAGGGCCACCGCGACGCCGATCACGGCAAGCCCGGCGATCGGCATGACGCCGAAGGTGGCGCCGAGCACCACGAGGCCGAGGATCGCCACCATCCAGGGCGCGCGGCGGCGGCGGTAGGGGCGCTCGGAGGGGAGCGTCAGCTCGGCCAACCCCTGCTCCTCGGCGAGGCGGTGGATGTCCTCGGGCGAGCCCTCGAGGAGGAGGGTGTCGCCGGTCTGGAGGCGGGTCTCCTCCAGCACGCCGCCCATCTTCTCGTCGCGGCGGTGCAGCGCCAGCGGGTAGACGCCGTAGCGGCGGCGCAGGCGCAGGTCGCCGAGGACCCGCCCGATCAGGCTGCAGCCCGGCGTGATGAGGGCCTCGACGGTGACGGTCGAGCGCTGGCCCACGGGGTCGATCTGGCCGACCATGGACATGTCGCGGTTCTCGCGCAGCGACAGGAGCTCGCCGACGGCGGTGCGGATCACCACCCGGTCGCCGGCGGCCAGTTCCACCTCGTCGAGCTTGCGCCTGAGCGAGATGTCGCCGCGGATCACGTCGATGACGTGCATGTCGTCGCGGCTGAAGGCCTGGGTGCCGCGGACGCGCGTGCCAATGAGCTCCGAGCCTTCGGGGATCACGACCTCGGTGAAATAGCGCATCTTGCGGCGGCCGGTGAGGAAGTCGACCATCGCCTTGCGCACCGGCAGAAGGCGCGGCGCGGCGATGCCGATGAAGGCCGCGCCGATCGCGAGCATGACCAGCGCCACGGGCGTGATCTCGAAGAGCGAGAACGGCTCCATGCCGTGGTCGCGGGCGATGCCGTCGACGAGCAGGTTGGTCGAGGTGCCGATCAGCGTGCACATGCCGCCGAGGACGGCGATGTAGGAGAGCGGGATCAGCAGCTTCGAGGCCGGGATGTGCATGACGTTGCCGAGCCTCAGCGCCACCGGCATCATCATCACGACCATCGGCGTGTTGTTGAGGAAGGCCGAGGAAGCCGCCGTGAACCCCGCGAGGCCGGCGAAGACGCGGCGCGGGCGCTGCTCGATGTCGCGGGTGAGGAACCGCGTGAAGGCATCGAGCGCGCCGGTGCGCAGGAGGGCGCCCGAGATGATGAACATGGCGCCGATGGTTGCCGGGGCCGGGTTCGAGAAGACGCCGAGCAGGTCCTCCACGGGCAGGATGCCGGCGGCGAGCAGGATGGCCACGCCGGCAATGGCGACGACCTCGGGCGGGTACTCCTCGCGCACGAAGGTGGCGAACATCGCCGTGACGACGCCGAGGGTGAACAGCGCCGGCCAGACATCGGGATCGAGGATCGGCATCGGCGGGATTCCCTCCCAGCTCCGGACGGAGGCGGCGGAGTCGGGTCGATGGTGGCAACTTTGCGGCGGCGGCGCAATGCGGACGGACGCCGCCGGGACGCGGCCGGATGGTATGTCCGGGCCTGAACCGGGCATCCGGCGAGAGTGGGCGTGATGGAGTGGACTGCCGGGTCAACCCCGGCAATGACACCCAGAATATCTTCCAGATCAGACTGGTATGGGCGTCTCTTCGAGTTTTCCCTTAAGTCTGATCGGGGCGACGCACCGGGCGAGGCCCGTCTGGTCGTCCGTCTCGACATAGGTGCCGCAGATGGTCGGCTCGCCGAGGGCAGGCTCGAAGCGGCCGTTGCCCATGCCGGTGACGAAGCGGCGGAGCGGCTCGGACTTCTCCATGCCGATGACGGAGTCGTAGTCGCCGCACATGCCGGCGTCGGTCTGGTAGGCGGTGCCGCGCGGCAGGAGGAGCGCGTCCGCCGTCGGGACGTGAGTGTGCGTGCCGACGACGAGGCTGGCGCGGCCGTCGCACCAGTGGCCGATGGCCATCTTCTCGGAGGTCGCCTCGGCGTGGATCTCGACGATCACCGCGTCAGCCGAGCCGCCGAGCGGCGCCGTCTTGAGCGCGGCGTCGAGGGCGGAAAAGGGGTCGTCGAAGGGGCGGTTCATGAAAATGCGGCCGAGGGCGACGGCGACATGGACCTTGCGCCCGCGGCTGACCTCGAAGAGGCGGGCGCCGCGGCCCGGGATGCCCTTGCCGAAGTTCAGGGGGCGCAGGATGCGCGGCTCGCTCTCCATATGGGTGATCATGTCCTTCTGGTCGAAGGCGTGATCGCCGAGCG
>JBEPXW010000310.1:0-3408 GCA_041641715.1 Pseudomonadota bacterium | reverse complement strand
GACTGGTCGGCGTGGCGGATCACGGCATCCGCGCGGGCCTCGAGGGGGGGCTTGGCGTGGTAGGCGACGCCGAGGCCGGCGGCCTCGACCATGGCGAGGTCGTTGGCGCCGTCGCCGACCGCGACCGCCTCGGTGGCGGTGACGCCGAGGCGCGCGGCCGCATTCTTGAGGGCGGCGAGCTTGGCGGCGCGGCCGAGGATCGGCTCGGCGACGCCCGCGAGGCGGCCGTGCTCGAAGACGAGGCGATTGGCGCGGTGCTCGGCGAAGCCGGCGGCGGCGGCGACCCGCTCGGCGAACCAGGTGAAGCCGCCGGAGACGAGCAGGGTGTGGTCACCGTGTGCCGCCATGGTGCGCGCGAGCGTGCGCGCGCCCGGGTTGAGGCGGACGCGCTCGGCATAGACGCGCTCCAGCGTGTCCTCGGCGAGGCCCCGCATCAGGTCGAGGCGGGCGCGCAGCGCGCCCTCGAAGTCGAGCGCGCCGGCCATCGCCTGCTCGGTGATCGCGGCGACCTGCGCCTTGACGCCGGCGTAGTCGGCGACCTCGTCGATGCACTCGACCGGGATGATGGTCGAGTCCATGTCCGCGATCAGGATGCGCTTGGCGCGGCCCTCCGCCGGGACGGCGTTGATGTCGATGCCAGGATGGCTGGCACGGAGCGCGGCGAGGTCCGGCAGCGATTCCAGGGGAATATCGGTCGCCGCTGACCCGAGCCGTCGCGGCTCGCCGCCGCCCGCGGCGCGGGCGATCGCGGCGACCTCGGCCTGCGACAGCCCCTGCCCGGCGGGGGCTGTCAGGACGAGGACGACCCCCATGCCCGGCTCAGAGCGGCAGGAGCGGCTGGCGGTGCGGCGGGGTCACCGTCTCGAGCTCCTCGGAGAGGAGGAAGGCCAGCTCGAGCGCCTGGCTCGCGTTGAGGCGCGGGTCGCAGGCGGTGTGGTAGCGGCTCGAGAGGTCCGCCGAGGTGAGCTGCTGCAGACCGCCGGTACACTCGGTCACGTCCTGGCCGGTCATCTCGAAATGCACGCCGCCGGCGTAGGTGCCCTCGGCGGCGTGGACCTCGAAGAACTCGCGCACCTCCTTGAGCACGTTCTCGAAGGGGCGCGTCTTGTAGCCCGACTCGGACTTGACCGTGTTGCCGTGCATCGGGTCGCAGGACCAGACCACCTTGCGGCCCTCGCGCTCGACGGCGCGGATCCAGGCCGGCAGGTGCTCGGCCACCTTGCCCGCGCCGGTGCGGCAGATCAGCGTGACCCGGCCCGGCTCGTCCTCCGGGTTCAGGATGTCGAGAAGGCGGATCAACTCGTCCGGCTCCAGAGAGGGCCCGCACTTGATGCCGACGGGATTGATGACGCCGCGGGCGAACTCGACATGGGCGCCGTCCGGCTGGCGGGTGCGGTCGCCGATCCAGATCATGTGGCCCGAGCCCGCCACCGTCTGGCCCGTCGTCGAGTCGACGCGGGCCAGCGCCTCCTCATAGGGCAGCAGCAGCGCCTCGTGGCTGGTGTAGTACTCGACTGTCCTGAGCTTCGTCTCGGTCGCCGGGTTGAGGCCGCAGGCGTCCATGAAGTCGACGGCGCCGGAGATGCGCCGCGCCAGCTCCTTGTACTTCTCGGCCTCCTCCGAGCCGTTGGCGAAGTCGAGGTTCCAGGACTGCACCCGGTGGAGGTCCGCGTAGCCGCCGCCGGCGAAGGCGCGGAGCAGGTTAAGCGTCGCCGCCGCCTGCATGTAGGCCTGGACCATGCGCTCGGGGTCCGGGACGCGGGCTTCCTCGGTGGGGGCGATGTCGTTGACGATGTCGCCGCGGTAGATCGGCAGCTCGACGCCGTTCACCGTCTCGGTCGGGCTGGAGCGCGGCTTGGCGAACTGGCCGGCCACGCGGCCCACCTTCACCACCGGCACGCGGGCGGCGAAGGTGAGGACGACCGCCATCTGCAGCATCACGCGGAAGGTGTCGCGGATGCTGTCGGCGCGGAACTCGGCGAAGCTCTCGGCGCAGTCGCCGCCCTGAAGCAGGAAGGCGCGGCGGTCCACCACCTCCGCCAGCCGCGCCTTGAGGCGGCGCGCCTCGCCCGCGAAGACGAGCGGCGGGAAGCCCGAGAGCCGGTCGGTCACGGCGGCGAGGCGGTCCGCATCCGGGTAGTCCGGCAGCTGCTTCGCCGGATAGTCGCGCCAGCTCCGCCTCGTCCAGCTCTGCGCCGGTGTCGCGGCGGCGGTGGAGTTCGTATCGGTCCGGGTCATCGCGGACATCTCCCTTGGCTCCTTCGCCGCCCCTATATAGGAGGCAGGCGCGGGTGGCCAGACCCGCGTCCTCAGTCCGGCCGGCCGGGCCCGGCGAGCGCGCTTGACGCGGGCCGCGCGGCGCAGTCAACTGTCTCAGAACAGGGCATTCGGGCGCGGCGCGGGCCGGAAGAGGCGCGGGGGCCGCGAGGCAAGGGACGACGATCGAGAGCGATCATGGCAGACAAGGCGTCCAAGGAGGGCCCCGAAACGCGGGAATTCGTCTTCCTGCTCTGCGACACGTTCTCGATGATGCCCTTCGCGGCGGCGCTGGAGCCGCTGAGGCTCGCCAACCGCGTGACGCGGCGCGAACTCTACAGCTGGCGGCTGGTCTCGGAGAGCGGCGGGCCGGTGGCGGCCTCGAACGGCGTTGTCGTGCAGGTGGACGGCGGGCTCGAGGATGTCCCGCGCGAGGCCGGCATCGTCGTCTGCACCGGGTTCGAGCTCGAGCGCGCGGCCTCGAAGCCGGTGCTGACCTGGCTGAGGAAGCAGGCGCGGCGCGGGGTGGGCATCGGCGCCGTCTGCACCGGGGCTTACGTGCTGGGCCGGGCGGGGCTGCTCGATGGCCGGCGCTGCACCATTCATTGGGAGAACCAGGCCGCCTTCGCCGAGGACTTCCCTGAGGTGGAGCTCCTGAAGCTGCTCTATGTGGTGGACGACGGCCTCTTCACCTGCGCCGGGGGGACCTCGGCCGCCGACATGATGCTGCATCTGATCGGCGAGCGGCACGGGGCGGACACCGCTTCGCTGGTGGCAGACACGCTGGTGCACACGCCGCTCAGGTCCGAGGCGGACGAGCAGCGCCTCTCGGTGCCGGCGCGGATCGGGGTCCGGCACCCGAAGCTCGTCCAGATCATCCAGACCATGGAGCGCTCGACCGAGGAGCCGATCAGCCCGGCGGACCTGGCGCGCTCGGTCAACATGTCCACGCGCCAGCTCGAGCGGCTGTTCCGGCGCTACCTCAACCGCAGCCCGAAGCGCTACTACATGGAGCTCCGGCTGGAGAAGGCGCGGAACCTGCTGCTGCAGACCGACATGAGCGTGATCAACGTGGCGCTGGCCTGCGGGTTCACCTCGCCGTCGCACTTCTCGAAGTGCTACCGGGCCTACTTCAACCGCACGCCCTACCGC
>JBEPXW010000309.1:0-3414 GCA_041641715.1 Pseudomonadota bacterium | reverse complement strand
CCGGCGCCCGATCCGGACCGGTTCGAGGATTTCGCCGGCCTCTACGCCGCGCGCCACGGCGACCGCCCGCCCTTCGTCGCCGTGCTCGGCTATGACGCCGTGCAGGCCGCGGGCCAGCTCCTGGCGGAGGCGCGCAGCACCGGCTCGCGAACGCCGTTCGGCCGCGCCGAGCTGACCCGCGCGCAGGGTTTCCGCGGCGCGCTCGGCCCGTTCCGCTTCGAGCCGGACGGCACCAGCCGCCGCGCCATGGCGGTGCTGGAGGTCGCCGCGGAGGGCTTCGAGGTCATCGACCCGGCGCCGGCGCGCATGGACGCCCTTTTCTGAGAGAGGCACGGTCCGAGAACGGCATGGCCACGCCCGTCAAGCAGAAGCCGCGGCCCGCGCCCGACCGGACGTTCGCCGGCCTCGCCCACCTGATCGAGCCCGCCGAGATCATAGCCGATCTCGGCGAGCTTACGGACGCGATCGACGCCATCGCCGCCAGCGCCGCGCCGGACCAGGCCAAGGAGCGCGTCGTCGAGCTCGTCGGCACCGAGCTGCACGAGGCGCGCGAGCGGGTGCGCGAGGCGCTCTACGCCCATCCCGAGGCCGGGCTCAGGATCGCGCGCAGCTACGCCCACATCGCCGACGTGGTCGTCGCCGCCGTCTACCATTTCTGCGCCCACCACCTGCATCCGGCGCCGATCCGGACCAAGAGCGAGCAGCTGGCGGTCGTCGGCATCGGGGGCACGGGGCGCGGCGAGATGGCGCCGCACTCCGACGTCGACCTCCTCTTCCTCACGCCCTGGAAGCAGACGCCCTGGGGCGAGAGCGTGATCGAGAGCATGCTCTATGTGCTCTGGGACCTGAAGCTGCGGGTCGGCCAGGCGGTGCGCTCGGTCGAGGACTGCATGCGGCTCGCGGCCTCGGACATGACGATCCGCACCACGCTCCTCGAGAAGCGCTTCATCTGCGGCGACCGCCCGCCCTTCGACGAGCTCGAGTCGCGGCTCTGGAAGGAGCTCTTCAGCCGCACCCGGCAGGAGTTCGTCGAGGCCAAGCTCGCCGAGACCGACACGCGGCACGAGCGCCATGGCGGCTCGCGCTACCTGCTCGAGCCCAACGTCAAGGAGGGCAAGGGGGGCCTGCGCGACCTGCAGTCCCTGCACTGGATCTCGAAATACATCTACCACACCGAGAACGCCTGGGACCTCGTCGACATGGGCATCTTCGAGGACGCCGAGGTGCGCCGCTTCGCCAAGGCCTCGAAGTTCCTCTGGGCGGTGCGCTGCCACCTGCACGACCTGGCGGGTCGTGCCCAGGAGCAGCTGACCTTCGACCGGCAGGTGGAGATCGCGGAGCGCATGGGTTTCGAGGACCATGACGGGCGGATGGCGGTCGAGCACTTCATGCACGCCTATTTCCGCCACGCGAAGAATGTCGGCGACCTGACCCGCATCTTCTCCGCCGCGCTCGAGGCGCAGCACGCCAAGAAGGGGCCGCGGCTCTCGATGCTCTTCCGCAATCTCGGATTCCGCGGCCGCGCGGGCGAGGCGGAGGGCCCGTTCGTGGAGCGCGAGGGGCGTCTCAGCGCGCGCGACGAGGGCGTCTTCGCCGCGGACCCGGTGAACATCCTGCTGCTCTTCCGCGAGGCGGCCCGCCTCGGCGCCCACATCCACCCCTCGGCGCTGCGCCTGGTCACCCAGAACCTCGACCTGATCGACGAGGAGGTTCGCCGCGACCCGCGCGCCGCGGCGCTCTTCCTCGAGATGCTCACCGACCGCGACAACGGCGAGTGGCTTCTCAGGCGGATGAACGAGACCGGCATCCTCGGCCGCTACATCCCCGAGTTCGGCCGCGTCGTCGCCATGATGCAGTTCAACATGTACCACCACTACACGGTGGACGAGCACACCATCCAGGCGGTCGCCGTGATGAACCGCATCGAGCGCGGCGAGCTCGACGCGGACCACCCGGTCGCGACCGAGATCGTCGAGGGCGGCGGCATCGACCGCCGGGTGCTCTACATGGCCCTCTTCCTGCACGACCTCGGCAAGGGCGAGCCGCGCGACCACTCGGAGGTCGGCGCCGAACTCGCCGAGGCGGTCTGCCCCCGCCTCGGCTATGACGAGGCCGAGACCGAGGCGGTGGCCTGGCTCGTGCGCCACCACCTGCTCATGTCCGACGTGGCGCAGAAGCGCGACACCTCGGATCTCAACACCGTGCGCGACTTCGCCCGCATCGTGCAGAGCCCCGGCCGCCTCCGGCACCTCCTGGTGCTCACCGTCTGCGACATCCGCGCCGTCGGCCCCGGCGTCTGGAACAACTGGAAGGCGCAGCTTCTCAGGAAACTCTACTGGGACACCCGCGACCTGCTCACGGGGGGCAGCGGCGAGCAGTCCCGCGCCGCCCGCGTCGACGAGGCGCAGGACGCGCTCGCGACACGCCTCGCCGACTGGCCGGAGGCCGAGCGCGCCGCCGAGCTCGACCGGCACTATCCTCCCTACTGGCTCGGCCTCGACACCGATACCCACGCGACCTTCGCCGCGCTCGCGCGCGAGACCAAGGCGACCGACCGCTTCGCCTCGCGCTTCGAGCCCGACGAGAGCCACGACGCCACCAAGGCCTGCCTCTACATGGCCGACCACCCCGGAATCTTCGCCCGCATGGCCGGGGCCTTCGCACTCGCCGGGGCCAACACGGTGGACGCGCGCACCTACACCACCGCCGACGGCATGGCCTGCTCGGCCTTCTGGATCCAGGACCGCGAGGGGCACCCCTTCGAGGAGTCGCGTCTGCCCCGCCTCAAGAAGACCATCGAGCGCATCCTCAAGGGCGAGGTGGTCGCCCGCGACGCCCTCGACGAGCGCCGCAGGGAAAAGCGCCGCGAGCGCTCCTTCACCGTGCCGACGCGGATCGTGTTCGAGAACGACGCCTCCGAGCTCTTCACCGTGATCGAGGTGAACGCCCGCGACCGGCTCGGCCTGCTGCACGTCCTGGCGCGCACCCTGACCGAGCTCAACATCAACATCTTCTCGGCCGTCATCGCCACCTATGGCGAGCACGCGGTCGACGTCTTCTACGTGAAGGACCTCTTCGGCCACAAGATCCGCAGCCCGCAGAAGCTCAAGAAGATCGAGCGCCGCCTGATCGAGGCCATCGAGGGCATCGCGCCGGGCGAGACATGAGGCCCGTACCCGCCACCTCGCCGTCATTGCCGTTCTCGTTGCCCAGGCGCCAGGGCGGTCCGTGCTTGCCGCGGTTCTCGGCCAGGCGGGAGTCCGCGCTGTTCATATATGTCGCGAACGCGTCGCTCGCGGGGTCGAAAGTGCCGTAGTAGGGATCACCCCCGGAACCCGCCACGCAGGCATACACCCACTGCTGCTCGGTCGGCAGAGAGAACGATTTGCCCTCCCGGCTGATAGCCCGGCAAAA
>JBEPXW010000308.1:0-3431 GCA_041641715.1 Pseudomonadota bacterium | reverse complement strand
AAGTAGCCGAAGAAGGTGTCGCCGGCGCCGGTCGTGTCCCGCGCCGCGACGGGGAAGGCGGCGACGGCCGTCGCCGCGCCCCCGGCCCTGTACCACGCGCCGCCCGCGCCGCAGGTGACGAGGAGGCGGGGCACGGGGAGCGCATCGACCGTGCCGCCGAGATGGGCGGCCAGTGCCTCGGCCTCGCCCTCGTTGACGGCGAGGAGATCGACGGACCCGAGCACCCCGGCCGTCGCCTCCGGGTCGAAGGGCGCGGCGGCGTAGGCCGTGCGGAGGCCCGCGGCGCGGGCGCGGGCAAGGGCCTCGGCGACGAGGTTCGTCTCGTTCTGGACGAGAAACCAGTCACCGGCGGACGCTGCGGCGAGCGCCCGGTCCAGCTGCGCCTCCGTCAGGGCGCGATTGGCGCCGGCGCGGATGACGATCTGATTCTCGCCCGCCGCATCGACGTGGATCACGGCGTAGCCGGTCGTGGCGTCGACGGTGGCGATATGGGCGACGTCAATCCCGGCGGCTTCGAGGCACCCCACCGCCCAGGCGCCGTCGGCGCCCACCGCGCCGACATGGATCACGCGCGCGCCGGCCAAACCGGCAGCGAGCGACTGGTTGGCGCCCTTGCCGCCGAGCCCCGTTGCGTGGCCCAGCGCCGCCACCGTCTCGCCGGGGCGCGGCAGGCGCGGCACGCGGTAGACGTGGTCGATGTTGATCGAGCCGAGGTTGAGAATGGCCACTCGCGGAATCCCTGCTCCGTGCGGCTTGCGGAGTCCATCAACGCGCCCGGGGGACCGGCGGTCAAGCCCCGGCCGGCGGACCGCCGTTGATCGGGCGGTCGGCGCGGCGCATAGTCGGCGCCGGATCCCGCGCGGGCACGAGGAGGGGCCGCCATGCCGGAGGAGAGACGCGTCGAAGGCGCGGTCGCGCGCCACTACACTGCCGCCGGGTTGCTCGAGCGGATCATTGCCGGGCTGGCCGAGGCGGGCGTCGATCCGGCCCGCGCACGGCCCGAGGACCTCTCGCCCGTGGACGAGTTCCACATCGGCGGGGCCGAGGCGACCGAGGCGCTGGCCGGCCGGCTCGGCATTGCGCCGGGGGCGGAGGTGCTGGACATCGGCTCCGGCATCGGCGGCACGGCGCGCCACGTGGCGCGGCTGACCGGCGCGCGCGTCACCGGCGTCGACCTGACGGAGGCCTTGGTCGCCGTCGCCGAGGCGCTGAGCGAGATGGTCGGGATGGCCGAGGCGACCCGGTTCGAGGTCGGCAGCGCGCTGGCCCTGCCCTTCGCGGACGCCCGCTTCCACGCGGCGCTCTTGGTGCATGTGGGCATGAACATTCCCGACAAGGCGGCGCTCTTCGCCGAGGCGCGCCGGGTGCTGCGGCCGGGGGCGGTGTTCGGGGTCTACGAGGTGATGCGGACGGGGCCCGGCGAGCTGGACTTCCCCGTGCCCTGGGCGGGCGAGCCGGAGACCTCCTTCCTCGCGGGCCCGGAGGCGTATCGCGCGGCGGCCGAGGCCGCCGGCTTCGCGCTGGAGGGCGAGCGGGAGATGCGCGACTACGCGCTCGCGTTCTTCGCCCGCGTGCGCGCCGCGCTCGAGGCGGAGGGCGGGCCGCCGCCCCTCGGCATCCACCTCGTGATGGAGGACCGGGCGCGGAAGGTCGCCAACATGGTCGCCGCCATCGAGGCCGGCCGGATCGCGCCCGTCGAGATGATCTTTCGGGCCGGGCGGGCCGTCGGATGAAGGGAGAGCCATCTTGCTGATCCAGCTTTCGCTCGCCGCGGGCCTCGTGGTGGTGACCACCGTGCTGCACGTGATGGCCCTCGATCGGGTAGCCGGACGGGTGCGCCAGTACGCGGAGGCGCAGGTCGGCCCGATCGGCGCGCGGGCGCGGCTCGGGGTGCTCTCGCTCGCCGCGCTCGGGGTCTTTCTCTCGCATATCGTGCAGATCTGGATCTGGGCGCTGATGTATCTCGCCGTGGGCGAGTTTTCCGGGCTCGAGCCGGCCCTCTACTTCTCGACCGTGGTCTTCACGACGCTCGGTTTCGGCGACGTCCTCGCCACGGCGGAATGGCGGCTGCTGGCCAGTTGCGAGGCGGCGGCGGGGCTGCTGGCGTTCGGCCTCTCGACCGCAGTGCTCTTCGAGGTCTTGCGCGAGGTCCGCCGCCGCGGCGAGCGCTGGACGCCCGGCGCCCACGAGTGACCGGACCTCACCGCAGCGAGACGCCGAACGGGCCGAGATGGCGCGAGACGACCTCGAACCACCGGCCCGATTCCTTCAGCCCGGCGAGACCGGCGTCGACCAGCGAGAGGAAGGCGAGCGCCTCCGGGCTCTGCTCGGGGGCGATGACGTGGAGCGTCTGGGTGGAGGCCAGCGCCGGAATCTCGGCGACCTTGCCGGTGAGGCCGAGGCGCGTGATCTCGGACTCGGCGACGCCGCGGGCGAGCGTCACCGCGTCGACCACGCCGGCCTCGAGCAGGACGAAGCACTCCTCCGCCTTGGGCGGGAAGACGAGGGTGGCGTCGGGGGCGGAGAGGCCCTCCTGAACGAGGTCGAAGGTGAAGTAGCTGGCCGGGCGGCAGATGCGGCCGCCATGCAGGTCGTCATATGCGTTCGCCCTGGTCATCGGGTCGTCGGCCCGGGCGTAGTAGGTGACCTCGAGCTCGAAGAGCGGCTCGGAGAAGGCAAAGTCGGCGCAGCGGCGCTGCATCGACGCGTCGAGCCGGTCGGCGCGGTCGCAGTCCGGCCGGTACCACGGGAAGCCGAGATGGAAGGTGCCGTCGGCGAGGAGGTCGAGGTGCTTGGTCCAGTCCTCGGCCACCGCGATGCGTACCGAGCGGTCGGGGGCGGCGCGCTCAAGGGCGAGACGGACGAGCTCAGTCGCCATGCCGCCCTCGGGCAGTGCCGGGTCGGCGAAGGGGGCGAAGCCGGGGCCGGTCAGGAGGCCGATCTCCACGTCGGGCGCCGCACCCGGCGCTGCGTCAGCGGTCTCCGTGCCTGCGGCCGCCTGGCCGGATTGACCGCCCGCGAGGACGTCGGAGCGCGCCTGCGGGCCCGAGCCGTCGAGGCACGGTATCAGAAGCCGGTCGCCGACCTCGATGCGCCTGACGCTCGGCAGGAGACCGCGGTTCGCCTCGAAGATGGTCAGGTAGTTGTCGCCGTCGCCATAGGCGCGCACGGCGATCGAGTGCAGCGTGTCGCCGGGCGCGACAGTGTAGAGATCGCCGCACGGAATTCCCTCCTGCGCCTCCGCCGCAGGCGCCGGGACCAGCAGCGCGGCCGCGGCGAGCGCGAGGGTGGCCAGCGCATTTGCGAGCGCGGCCCGCATGGCGGTCCGGAGGATCGAGTCGGGCAGCGTCATCTGGGCAGTATGCGCGATTGCGGGCTCGTTTCCATGGGGTTGGCGGCGGAATCTCGCGGAGTGTGCGAAGTTTGCCGCC
>JBEPXW010000307.1:0-3432 GCA_041641715.1 Pseudomonadota bacterium | reverse complement strand
ATGCCGATGGCGTCGGTGGCGACGATGTAATCCACGTCGCCCTGCTGGTAGAGCGCCACCTGGGCGTTGCGCGTCCGCGGGCTGAGCGCGCCCAGCACCACAGCGGCGCCGCCCCGCTGGCGGCGGAGCAACTCGGCGATGGCGTAGACCTGGTCGACCGAGAAGGCGACAATAGCGGTGCGCGGCTTGAGGCGCGAGAGCTTCGCCGGGCCCGCGTAGCTCAGCGTCGAGAAACGTTCCCGCCCGTCAAAGCGGGCGCCCGGCACGAGGCTCGCGATGCGGCCCCGCATGTTGTCGGAGCCCATGAAGAGAGTCTCGTGTCGCCCGCGCGCATGCAGCAGCCGGTCGGTGAAGACGTGGCCACGCTCCGGGTCGGCGGAGAGTTGGACCTCGTCCACCGCCACGAAGTCGGCATCGATGTTAAGCGGCATCGCCTCGACTGTGCAGACGTAGTAGCGGGCCTTGGCCGGCTGGATCTTCTCCTCGCCGGTAACGAGGGCGACCTCGCGGGGGTCCCTCACTGTGCAGATGCGGTCGTAGATCTCGCGGGCGAGAAGCCTCAACGGCAGGCCGATCACCCCGGAGCCGCGCGCGAGCATCCGCTCGACCGCGTAATGGGTCTTGCCAGTGTTGGTAGGACCTAGGATCGCGGTGACGGGGCCGCGCTCCGGCATCTCGTGGCTCGAATTCCTCAACGGCCGAAGCACCTCTCGTTCCCGTCCCGACGGGGGCCGGGGGCTTCCATTCGGCTCACATAGGGCGGGGCCCGGGGGCGCGGCAACCCCCGTCGCACTCAGAGTTCACGCCCCTCCACGTCGGGGGCGAGCCGTTCGAGCGCCTTCGCGGCGCCGGGCAGGTAGGGGTGGATCTCGAGGGCGCGCTTATAGGCCTCGTAGGCGCCGTCCTTGTCGCCGAGCCGCTCGAGGATCATGGCGAGCCCGCCGAGCGCGCCGAAATGGCGCGGCTCGAGCGACAGCGCCCGCTCGATGCCGGCGACGGCCTTGCCGTACTCGCCCAGCTGGAAGTGCACGGTGGCGCGCCTGTTCCAGCCCTCGGCGAAATCAGGGGCGAAGCGCACGAGATCGTCGAGGTAGCGCAGCGCCAGCTCCGGGTCGTCCTGCTCCTCCATCGCCTTGTGGGCCCGCCGGAGGAGCAGGTCCATCGAGGCCGAGCCGCTCTGCGACCACATGCGCCAGATCTCGCTCTGGATTCGCTTCCACTCGTCCTCGTCCGACTCCGCCAGCCGGGTGAACAGCACGTCCAGCTTCTCCTCGCGTCGGGCCGCTGCCGCCTGGGGAGAGCCGGGGCGCGTCGGCGCCTCCGCCTCGGGCGATGGCGCGGTGCCGGCGGACTCCCGGCTCTCGGAGGCCGCTTGGCTCTCGGGTGCTTCCCGGCTGTCCGGGATCTCCGGGTCGGGGGCGGAGGGTTGTGCCATCGCCGAGGCCGCGAGCGCGAGCCCGGCGAGCAGAGGGACAGTCACAGGGAGCTTCGAAACCATCATTGCCTGATGATAGGGATCGCGCATAAGCGTGAAAAGCCCGCGCGAGCGGATGTGACCGGAACGGGCGCGACAGGAGGGCCCATGGGCGATCCACTGGAGACGGCGGCGGCCGCGCTCAGGGAGCGGCTGGAGGCTGAGGCGGAGTGGGGCGGCCTCGACGGCATCGCCCGGTTCGAGATCGAGGACGCCGGCATGATCCGCGTCGCCGGCACGGAGGTCGTCGCCGGACCGGAGGCCGCGGAGGGCGAGGTGGACGTCACCATCTCGGCCTCGCTCGAGACGTTCCGCGAGGTGTTTGAGGGCGCGCTGTCGCCGGCCACCGCCTTCATGATGGGCCGCATGCGGGTCGAGGGCGACATCGGCACGGCGCTGAAGCTCGGCCAGATTATCGGCTGAGCGCGGTGGCGGGCGAGCATCCTCGCCGGCTCGACCTGCCGCCGGGCGGGCGCGCCTGGGATGAGACGCTCGCCTTCGACGCCTCGGACGGGGTGGCGCTGCGCGGCGCGCTCTGGCGCGCCGAGGGCGGGCGCGGGTTGGTCATCATGCTTCAGGGGCGCACCGAGTTCCTCGAGAAGTACTGCGTGCCGGCGGCCGAGCTCGTCGCACGCGGCTTCGCCGTTGCAAGCCTGGACTGGCGGGGCCAGGGGCAGTCGGCGCGCCTGACGCAGAACCCGCTCAAGGGCCACGTGGAGCGGTTCGCGGATTACCACGTCGACCTCGCGGCCCTTCTGGCGCAGCCGGCCGTGGTCGAGCTGGCGGGGCCGCGGCTGATGCTGGCGCATTCGATGGGGGGCGCCATCGGGCTCGGTGCCGCTCTGCGGGGGCAGGTGCGGCCGGCCGCGATGATCGTCACGGCGCCGATGCTCGGGATCGCCATGACGCCCATCCAGCGGCGGTTGGCGCGGCTCCTGGTGCCGCTCGCCCGCGCGCTCGGCCTGCGCCAGCGGTGGCCGCCGGTGCCGGGCGCCTCCGAGCCTTATGTCTTCTCCGGCTTCGAGGACAACCTCCTGACCGGGCACCGCGCCGTGTTCGACTGGATGGTCGAGGCGCTCCGCCGCGACCCGGCGCTGCGCCTCGCCATGCCGACCCTCGGCTGGTTCGAGGCGGCGGCCGAGGAGATGGCCTGGCTCGCAGGCCGGGGGTCGGCGGATGTGCCGGGCCTGTGCCTGCTCGGGAGCGAGGAACGGGTTGTCGACCCGACGGCCGCGCGCGCGGGGGCCGCGCGCCACGGCATGGAGTTCATCGAAATCGCGGGCGCCCGTCACGAGCTGCTCGTCGCCGCCGAGCCGGAGAGGAGCGCGGCCTGGGCGGCAATCGACCGGTTCCTCGCGGCGCAGGACCTTTGAGCCTCACCCCGTCTGTCCAGCGAGCACGGCCAGCGCCTCCGCATGGACCCGCGGGTCGCCGGCGGCGATAACCTGCCCGCCCTGCCGGCAGTCGCCGCCCTCCCAGTCGGTGACTATGCCACCGGCAGCCTCGATCACGGCCTTCGGAGCGGCGATGTCGAAAGCCTGCAGGCCGGACTCGATCACCAGGTCGACATGACCGAGCGCGACCAGCGCATAGGCGTAGCAGTCGACGCCGTAGCGGGCGAGGCGGACGCGGTCGCGGACGGCGCCGAAGCGCTCCCACTCGGTCGGCCCGAACATGTCGGGGCTGGTGGTGTATAGCGTTGCGACCGCGAGGTCCGCACAGGGGCGCGTGTGCATTTCGCGGCTTTCGCCCCGGAACGCCAACCAGGCGCGCGGGTCGCCGGGCGCGTTCACGCCGACAAAGCGCTCGCCGATATGGGGCTGGTCGATAACGCCTATCCGGCCCGCGCGGCCGTCGTCGAGGCCGATCAGGATACCCCAGGTTGGCAGGCCGGAGATGAAAGCGCGGGTGCCGTCGATCGGGTCGATCACCCAAGTCAGGCAGGAGGTGCCTGCGGT
>JBEPXW010000306.1:0-3444 GCA_041641715.1 Pseudomonadota bacterium | reverse complement strand
CTCCCTGGCTCGGCTCACCCGGGAGCTATAGCGCCGCGCCGCGCCGCGTGCCAGACCCGGCGGTGTCCCGCCCCCGGCTCAGGACTTGTTGCGGAAGCGGTCGAGGCTGACCACCTCGCCGGTGCCCTGCGGCTTGTCGTCGTCGGGGTCTTCTAGCTCCCCCTCGCCGCTTCCGGCGCCCTCCCCGAGATCGAGCACCATGTCCTCGCTGTCCTGGCTGTCGAACTTCAGCCCGAACTTCGCCGCCGGGTCGATGAAGGTCTTCACCGCGGCGAAGGGGATGACAAGCGTCTCGGGCCGGTTCGAGAAGTTGAGGGTCACGCTGAAGCGGTCGCTCATCACCGCGAGGTCCTCGAACCATTCCTGCAGCACGATCATCATCTCGGTGGGGTAGCGCTCACGCAGCCAGTCGGCGATGTCGACGCCCGGGTGGCCGGTGTCGAAGGTGATGTAGAAATAGTGCTCGCCGGGCAGGCCGTGCCGCGCCACGTAGCCGAGCACCTCGGCCATGACGCCCCGCATGGCCTTTTCCATGTATCGCCCGTAATCGAATGTCTCTTTGCCGGCCATGGGCCGAGCTCCCTCCGCTCTCAAATCGAGACCATAGCCGATTCGCGCGGACAGGAAAGAGGGTTCGGGAGCGGTGGGCGAACGGAATTGTCAAGTGTGAGGTGCAGGCTTCTGTTGCCAGGCGCCTGCGGGCCCCGCCTGAGGCGGCTAAGCCTCAGGGCTTGAGTTTCGGTGTAGTCACCGCATTACGCGGCGACGGCCACCGGAGCACGATTGTCGTTGGCAATTGTGCTTCTTGGTCCGATAACGGCGGAGCCACACCGGGCGGCAGCAGCACCTTTACACGGCCGTCGATCCTGGTTCGGCCCCCCTGGTGGAGCCGCCGGGTACTGCCCCCGGGTCCGGTCCGCTTATTACGTGCGCCTTCTACCGCCATAGTCCCCGAAGGGACACCCCGTATATAAGGCGTCGAGGCGGGGAAGTGAAGCGGTTCGCATGAGCAGTCCCGATCCGGAGCCCCGGCGCGGCCGCCCCTGGCGGGAGACCGGCGTCGATCTCTTGCTCGTCGCTGGGGCGGCGGCGCTCCTGATGCTGCCGTCGCTCCTCTTCGGCGCGCCCGCGGGGCACGACTATCATCAGCAGGTCGTCTGGATCGAGGCGTTCACCGACCGCCTGATGGCCGGCGACCTCTACCCGCGCTGGCTCGGCGCGCTCTGGGCCGGAGCGGGCGGGCCGGACTTCTTCTTCTACCCGCCGCTGCCCTACTGGATCTCGGGTGCCCTCCGCGCGGCGCTCTGCCCGGGCTGTGGGGCGGACAGGATCCTGGTCCTGAGTGGCCTCTTCTGGCTCGCCCTCTCGGGCATGACCTTCCGCCCGCTCGCGCGGCGCTTCGTCGGCCGCTGGTCCGCGCTCGCCGGGGCGGTGGTCTACATGGCGCTGCCCTACCATCTGGGTGCGGACTGGCACGACCGGGTGGCCCATGCCGAGTTCGCCGCGGCGGCGCTCCTGCCCCTTCATCTCGCCGCTTTCCTCGACTGTCTCGCCGGGCGGGCCGCGGGGCCGCGGCTCGCGCTATGGACGGCGGCGATCCTTCTCTGCCATCTGCCGACGGCGCTCATCGTCGCCAGCGCCTGCCTCGTGCTCTTCGTGGTGGTCGCGCGCGCGGGGGGGTGGCGGGTGCCGCTCCGCCTCGGGCTGGCGGCAGTCGTCGGTCTCGGCGCGGCGGCGCTATACTGGCTGCCGGCGGTGACTCTGCTGGAGAGCGTCAGCAGCGCGCTGATGACCGAGGGCCTCTACCATTGGAGCCGGTCGTTCCTGACCACCGAGATGATGGACTGCACGCCGTTCTTCCGCGGGCTGTGGCCGCCCTTCGCGGGGCTCTCGGCGGCCGCGATCCTCTGCGTGGCGCTCCTCGGCCGGGTCGCGCCGGGCGTGCGGCCCGTGGTGCTCGCGCTTATCGCGCTCGTCGCGTTCATGGTGACGCCGCTCGCGCGGCTCTTTTACGAGTTCACGCCGCTCGGCTGGATTCAGTTCGCCTGGCGCTACCTGATGCTCGCCGACCTCGCCTTCGCGCTGGCTGCGGCGGTGGCGGCGCAGGCGGCGCTGCAATCGACGGCGCCGGAGGCGGGCGCGCGGATGTCGCGCGGGATCGGCCTTGCGGCGCTTGCGGCGATGGCCGGGGTCGCGGCTTTCGAGCACCCGGGGCTGCGCGCGAGCCGCAACATGAACCCGGTGCCGGCGCTCGAGATGCGGCTCTCCGCCGGCGCGATCGAGTGGCTCCCGCGCGAGGCTTTCGACCTGCTGACGAGCGGCGAGACGGCGCCCTTCGAGGCTCTTCCGGCTATCCCGCGGGTCCGTGCCACCCCGGCGGTCCCCGGCGTGGAGGCCGCCCGCCTCTCTGCTTCGCCGCGCGCCGAGACTTACCGGGTGGATCTCCTCGCGCCGGCGCGGGTGACCTTCAAGCGCACCTACTGGCGCCACGCCCGGCTGGTCGAGGCCGGGACGGGGCGGGCGATCCCGACCCGCGCCAGCGACGGCTTCCCGCTGACCGAGGCGGAGCTGCCGGCGGGCCGCGGGCGCTACGTGCTCGAGCTGCCGACACTCGCGGTTGAGCGGGCGGGCGCGGCGTTCTCGGCGGCGGGGCTGGCGGCGCTGCTGATCTGGTGGGCCGCGACCCGGCTGCGCGGCGCGGCGCGGGGCGTCAGCGCGAGTCGGACACGATCATAGGCCGGTCGATCTCGCGCAGGAGCTTGCGCAGGATCGCGCGGGGGTAGTCATCGAAGCTCTCGGCGACCTCGACGAAGGCGCCCTCGCCGGCGATCACCTGCGCCTGATAGTGGGCCACCGGATCCGGGTCGGCGCCCTGGATCACCACGCCGTTGATGGTATAGCCCCGCGCCGCAAGCGCCCGCGCGATCCTTGCCGGCTCGCGCCCCTCGTTCGAGACCCCGTCGCCGGAGACGTCGATGACACGGCGCTTGCAGGGGGCGGGCGCGTCCGCGCTGACCGCGGCGGCATGCGCCAGCGCCTCGCCGACGGCGGTCGAGAAGTTGCGCCAGGCGCGGCCCGCCGCGCGCACCTCGTCGGCGAAGGAGGCCATCGAGGCGGCGTCGCCGATCCGGCGCCAGCCGATCATCTGGCGCTGCCGGGTCGAGCCCGACCACTGGGTCAGCGTCACCAGCATGCCCCCGTCGAGCAGGCCCACGGCCGTGACCATCGAGGGGTGCTCGAAGGCGTCCGCCAGCCCGTGGGCCTGCAGCTCGAACTCGTGGCTGTCGATGCTCCCCGAGACGTCGACGGCCAGCACCAGCTCGAGCGCGCAGGCCGCCGCCGGCACCGGCGCGAGGGCGAGGCCCAGTGCCGTCAAGAGCCCCTTCATCGCGCCTCCCCCACCACCATTTCCTGGCCGATCTCGCGCAGGAGCTTGCCGATGAT
>JBEPXW010000305.1:0-3459 GCA_041641715.1 Pseudomonadota bacterium | reverse complement strand
GTAACGCTCCCGGTGCCCTCGCCGGCGATCGCCGCCGAGGCGGCGAGCACCACCGCCAAAGCTGTCACGCTGCGCATCATCATCCGATCCTTTCGGTCTCACCAAGTACATCGCGCAAGGTGTCGGGACTGCTCCTGAATCCAAGCCCTCCACACGCATCCGTGAGGTTTCTGCGCCCCAACGTGACGCCGCCAGATGTAGCGGTGATCAATCCCCTCTACACAATCGATTGGCCACGCCCTATAGTGCTTGTCCTCTGAGTAGCTGGAGGGCGAGATGCGCTGCCCATTCTGCGGGAATATCGAGACCCAGGTGAAGGATTCCCGGCCCGCGGAGGATCACGTTTCGATTCGCCGCCGGCGGAGCTGCCCCGAGTGCGGCGGCCGGTTCACGACCTACGAGCGGGTTCAGCTGCGCGACCTCGTGGTGGTGAAGAAGAACGGGCGGCGCGAAGACTTCGACCGTGACAAACTCGCGCGCTCGATCCGGATTGCGCTCAGGAAACGGCCCGTCGAGCCGGAGCGCGTGGAGCAGATGATCTCCGGGATCGTCCGCCGCCTCGAGAGCATGGGCGACACCGACATCCCCTCCGACACCATCGGCGAGATCGTCATGGAGGCGCTGGCGCGGGTCGACACGGTCGCCTATGTCCGCTTCGCCAGCGTCTACAAGAATTTCCAGGAAGCCGACGACTTCGAGGAGTTCGTCTCCGAGCTGCGCCCGACCGCCGCCAAGGCCGCCACCGAGGGGTGACCCATGGGCGGGGCCGGGACCCCGGCAACGGATGCGCGCTGGATGCACTCGGCGCTGGCCCTCGCGGCGCGCAGCCTGGGGCGCGTCGCGCCCAACCCGGCGGTCGGAGCGGTCATTGTAAAAGACGGCCGCGTGCTCGGCCGCGGCGCGACGGGCGACGGCGGCCGGCCCCATGCCGAGGCGATCGCTCTCGCGCAGGCGCGGGAGCGTTACGGGGCCGATGCACTCCGCGGCGCGACGGCCTACGTCACCCTCGAGCCCTGCAACCACCACGGCCGGACGCCCCCATGCACCGAGGCGCTCGTTGCCGCGGGCATCGCCCGTGTCGTCTGCCCCATGCAGGACCCGGACCCGCGTGTCTCCGGCCGCGGCTTTTCGACCCTCGCGGAGGCCGGCGTCGCTGTCGAGTCCGACGTGATGCCGGCGGAGGCGCGTCGACTCAACGCCGGCTTCCTGTCCGCCATCGAGCGGCGGCGCCCTTGGGTAACCCTGAAGATCGCCGCGACGCTCGACGGTCGCATCGCGACCCGCACGGGCGAGAGCCGCTGGATCACGGGGCCTGCGGCGCGCGCGCGGGTTCATCTCATGCGCGCGAAGGCGGACGCCGTTCTGATCGGCGGCGCCACGGCACGGGCGGACGACCCGATGCTCGACGTGCGCGATCTCGGCTCGAGCGTGGCGCAGCCGGTGCGCGTGGTCGCCGACGGCAGCCTTCGTCTCTCGCCCGAAAGCCGCCTCGCCCGGACGGCGCGCGAGATCCCTGTCCGGCTCCTGCATCGCGCCGACGCACCCGTCGAGCACCGGGACGCGCTCGCGCAGTGCGGTGTCGAGACCATCGAGGTCGCGACGGCCGAGGGGAGACACCTCGACATGTGGGACGCGCTCCGGCGGCTGACCGCCAGCGGCGTGACACGCCTGCTCTGCGAGGGCGGCGGCCGGCTGGCCGCCTCCCTGCTCGCCGCCGGGCTCGTCGACGAGATTGCCCTCTTCACCGCGGGAAAGACCATCGGCGGTGACGGAATCCCCGGAATCGGCGCCTTCGGCCTCGAGCGCCTGGCCAATGCCCCGGCCTTCGCCCTGGAAGGCGTCGAGCGTTTCGGCGAGGACCTGTTCACCCTCTGGCGGCTCCGCGAAGAGAGGCGGGACGTCTAGGCCCACCCTGACGCCCGGCGGGAGGCACGGAATTTTTTTCTGGCTGGAGCCATCCCCTCAGTAGGTCGCCAGCGACTTCACCGACCCGGTGAAGGTCACCAGCGGGGCGACCGACTGCAGGATCTTCATCCAGCGGGTGAAGGGCGCGGTGGTGACGTAAAGGGTGTCGCCGTCGCGCATGATGAACTCGCGCGCGAGGAAGAGACCGCCCGGCTCGGTCAGGTCGATCAGGTAGACCATGCGCCGCGGTTTCGTTGCGGCGTCGCCGGTCAGGACCTTGCGTGCAATCACCGCCGGCTCCTTGCGGAAGATGAAGACGCCGGTGGGGTCCGCGGCGCCGTCGATGAGCCCGCCGACCGTGCCAAGGGCACGCTCGACGGAGAGCTCACGCACCGGGAACGGCACTGTAGCGGGTCGGCCGACCGCGCCGAGCGCGGTGAAGATGCGTCGGTCGCGCTCGGCGATCAGCGAGTCGCCGTCCCGGAGCGCGACGTTGTTCGCGGGCACGTCGTAGAGGTCCTGCACCCAAATCTCGCCGCTCTTGCCGTCGCGCCGCAGCTTCAGCCGCACGACCTCCGGCTCTTCCGTGACGCCACCGGCCCGGGCCAGCCTCGGCAGAAGGCGCCCGGTGCCGGGCTCGATCGGATAGAGACCGGGCGAGCGGACGCGGCCCTGGACGCTGACGACGCGCCCCTTGCTGTCGACCGGGAAGACGTCCACCTGCGGGTTCAGCGTCTTCTCGGCCAGCCGTGCGCGGATCGTCTCACGGAGTTCGGCCAGTGTCCGTCCGGCGGCGCGGACGAGCCCGACATAGGGCACGAAGATCAGGCCCCGCTCGTCCACCTTGATCTGCGGCAGCGGCGTCGCGCCGATGCCCCTGGGGATTGAGCAGGCCCTCGTCGATGTTCTCCCAGACGGTGATCGACAGCACATCGCCGACCGCGACCGCCGCGGTGTTCGCCGGCGGCGCATTGCGGAAGGCGGGCCCGAAGCCCATGCGCTCGTCGATTCGCGTCGCCCGGGCCACGGCGGGCGTCACCCGCACGACGTCGTAGTCCAGCTCGGCCGGCGGCTCGGCGGTGATCTCCCCGTAATACGGCCCGCTCCGCGGCAAGGCGCAGGCGGCAAGGCCGAGCGTCAGCGTCGCGACGAGCGCGAGGCGGGCGAGGCTTTTCGGTGAGGTCATCGCGTGCATCCTCATTCTAAGGACGAAGACGGGAAACGTGCGGCTGATCGATACGGGCGATGTCAGATAGCGAGGCGCCGCTCGGGACACTCGTTTTCGGCTGCCGCCGCGGCGGCACCGCCCATGGCCACCGGGCGCGCGGCCTCCGCCCCGGCGAGCGCGCGCTCGTACGCATCCCGTGCCTCCAGCATCTCGCCCGGCAGCCGTTCGAGCAGCGCGGCGATCCCGGCGCCCGAGTAGAAGGAGCCTTCGAGCTGCGAGGTCTCCAGCAGGAACCGCCGGAACCGTGCATAGGCGCGCCGGTCCGGCCCCTGCGGAGCGGCGAAGAACGCATCGAGCGATTGGCCGGAGACCAGACCCGGTCGCAC
>JBEPXW010000304.1:0-3475 GCA_041641715.1 Pseudomonadota bacterium | reverse complement strand
CCGCGAGAGCATGCGCTTCACCGCGATAGCCTGCTGGAGGCACGCGGCGCGGAAAGGCATGCGCCGCGCCACGACCTCGACCATGTGCCCGATCTCCGCGGCGCGCTCGGTCTCGGCGGCGTCGGGCGCCGTCAGGGCATCGCCCTCTCCGGCGGCGAGCGGGCCGAGCCCGGCCGTGTAGACCCGCGCCGGCAGGAGCGTGAGGAAGCGCGCCAGCGCGAGCTCGGCGACGGCCTCGAGGGCCAGCCGCTTGCGCCGCGCCGGGGCGCGCATGAACGCGGCCAGGAGGCGGGCGCCCCTCACGGGCGCGGCTCCGCGCTGAGCCCGTTGCGGCGGAGCTCCTCCATGAAGGCGAGCACCTCCTCGGCGCAGCGGTCGCGGTCGATGTCGTACTCCTCGACCAGGCGGTCGACGATGTCGCCGACCCGGACCGGCTCGGCCATCAGCTCCCAGATGCGCCGGGCCGTGCCCTCGAGCGCGTAATACTTGCCCCGCGGAATGCTCATCATCACCGTCTGGCCGGACATCTCGGCCTCCACGTGCTCGTCGCCCCGAGCCACCACGGTCTCAAGCCCGATTCGTTCCATGCCCCGCCTTTTAGCCCCCCGCGTCGCCTCTAGCATATTCATTTTGCCACGGAGAAACATGGCCCACAATGCCGCGTGCGCGCCACGCTGCGGCACAGCCGTGCGCGACCCCGCGTTCCGCAGGGGCGCTCACTCCGGTCGCCCGCCCTCCGCAAGCCAGGCCTCGAACGCCTCGCCGAGGATTGTCTCCGACCCCGGCCGGCCGGTGACAAGCTGGTGGAGGTACAGGCTGCACATCACGTTCGCCTCGATCAGAACCGGCCCCGAGGGCGACAAGAGGACATCCCACGACAGCATCGGCACCCGGCCCGGCAGCGCGGCGTGCGCCCTCGTCACCGCCGCCACGGCCGCCGGCCAGTCGGGCAGCGGGCCGTCGAGCGCGGCGACGAGCGGCGACGGCGCCGCCCAGGGAAAGACCGGGCCGGATTGCGCCGGCGACACGAAAAGCGTCCCCCCTTCCGGATCGACCACGCCCAGTCCCGGCGGCCGCGCGACACCGACCTCGTCGATCTGGTCCCAGACGAAGGCGTAGGCGATCTCCACCCGCCCGCACGGCCATTGCCCGGAGACGATGCGAAGGACGGGCGGGACCGTCGCGCCGTCCGGAGCCAGGCGCGGATGGGGCGCGACGAGCGGCTGCACGAGCATCCGCCCGTGCCGCGCGGCGAGCTTCGAGATGCGCGCGCCGAGGCCTTCATCGTCAAGACTTTCGGGCGCGCCGTTCCGTCGCCGCCAGCCCGGGCCCTGCTCTGCCGGCGCCCATATCTCGAGCCCCGCTGCGGCGAAGCCGTCATTCGGCTTGACGACGATCGGCCCCCAGCTCCGGTCCACGCGGGCGGCGCCGCCCGGCTGCACGAGGGCGAGGGTGCGCGGCACCGGCAAACCGCGCGCCGAGAGGTGCTCCGCGAGGCGCGCCTTGTCACTGCAAAGGCGAACGACCCCGGGGGCCGCAAGACCGCGGTTCAGGTGCATGATCTCGCCGTGGTACATCCATCTGTGGACGTCCGCGGACGCACCGGGAGCGAGCCGGTAGGCGTACTGCTCCAGCGGCGGGACCCCCTGCCGGATCGCGGTCCTCCAGATGCCGAGGACGCCGCGGGCGCCTGCGGAGAGTCGCCGCCCGAACCTCACGGCGCCGATCAGGGTCCAGGCGGGCCACCCCGCCGCCTTCAGCGAGGCGACGGTCCACCACGCCGCGCGCGGGTACCGCCCGACCATTGCACGATGGGCGGCACGGCGGATGCACGCGGCCCGACCGCCATGCGCCAGCCCGGCCGGCGGCCACGGCGGACCTTCCCGGATCGCCCGCTGAAGGCGCGACAGGACGTGCATCGCTGGCCCTCAAGCGTGGCGCGGGAGGCCCATTCTGCGATCGGAACTCTCGCCTGGCTGCCGGATCGCGCGTCCCCTCTGCCGACGGTCGAGGTAATGTCCTTGAAATTCGGCGAAGTGTCTACGCGCGTTTCGATACGCCAAAGGCGCCGCTGAAAATATTTTCGCGGCGCTTTGTGATTGCCGCCGGCTCTCCCCGAATTCCCATCAGGGAGCCCACGGCCGGTCGGTCACGAACACTTGTCGGGCTGTTCCGTGGACGGGTTGCAGCCTTGGGTATTGGGCTCCCCGCCTGCGGTCGTCCCAATCGGCAAAGTGGCGAGCCTCGGCACCGTCCAGACCCGCTTCACACTCCCATCGGCCATTCTCTAGCCCTCCTTACGCGACTCACCAGCAAGCTGGCCCGCACATTAATCTTTCTTAACCCGACACTCTGTCACTATTCAAGTAAGAATTTGGTAAGATACGTAAACACTTCGTTAAGATCACCGGATAAACCCGGGACTTCACGGTGGAAATCCCGCCATTGCATCTCTGTGCGGGGGCCCGCGCCGGTCCCGCCCTTGACGCCGCCGGCGATCAGCACGACTGAAGCCTCATGGCGACGCCCCGAATACACGGCATCCTGTTCGACAAGGACGGCACGCTCTTCGACTTCCGGCGGACCTGGGGCCGGTTCACGGAGGCGATGCTCGACCGGCTCGCCCCCGACGCCGCCGCGCGGGGCGCCATGGCCGAGGCCGCGGGCTACCGCCCGGAGGCGCGCGACTTCGTCGCGGGCTCGGCCGTCGTCGCCGGCACCAACCGCGACCTCGCCCGGCTCTGGGCCCCGCACCGCCCGGACCTCGGCGCGACCGCCATCGAGCGCCTGCTCGACGAGGCCGTGCTCGCCGCCTCCGAAGACCCCGCCTTCGCGGCCCCGGCGGTCGCGGACCTGCCGGACCTTCTCGCCCGCCTGCGCGAGGCCGGCTACCGGCTCGGCGTCGCGACCCACGACACCGAGGGGGCGGCCCGGCGTCAGCTCGAGCTCGCCGGGGCGATCGGGGCCTTCGACTTCATCGCCGGCTACGACAGCGGCCACGGGCTGAAGCCCGGCCCCGGCATGGTCCGCGCCTTCGCCTCGGCCGTGGGCGCCGCGCCGGAGAGCCTGGCCGTCGTCGGCGACAGCCGCCACGACCTCGAGGCCGGGCGGGCCGCCGGCGCAGGCCTCGTCCTGGCCGTGCTCACCGGCCCCGCGACGCGCGCCGAGCTGGCGGCCCTCGCCGACCGCGTGCTGCCCTCGATCGCCGATCTCCCGACCCTCCTCGCCGGGCGCGCGGGCTGACGGGCCCCCGGGGGCGGCCCCTCTTCCCTTCCTGTCAGAAATACGACACCAAGTGACGCAGATCGGCGGGACCGGCGCGCGCGTCGGGACGACGCTGCGCGTCGCGGCCCGCTCCAGCAGCACGAGGTCCCGATGGACGACGCAACGACGCAGACCGGGCGCCGCCGACGCGGCGGCGGGCGCGCGGGCAATGTCCGGCATCGCAGCGGCAGCGGCATCGCCCAGCTCCCCT
>JBEPXW010000303.1:0-3475 GCA_041641715.1 Pseudomonadota bacterium | reverse complement strand
CGGCGCCGAGCGGCGTCCGCACGGCCTCGACCGTCTCCCAGCCGATCTGCTCGGTGAAGTGCTGGATCGACGCTTCCTGCGTCCAGCCCCAGGTGTAGTCGGCCGTCAGGTGATAGGCCTTGCGGTCGGTGCCGTAGGCATCCTTCAGCACCGGCCCGAGTGCGGCGCCCGACATGTAGGCGTTGAAGAAGTGGCGGAAGCCGTTCTTCCGCTTGTCCTTGCCGGTGGTGTCGTTCGAGTGCGTCAGCCCGGCCATGAAGATGACGCCCACTTCCTGGCAGAGGCTCTGCACCGCGATGGCGACGCCCGAGGACGAGCCGCCAGTGATCACCAGCGCGCCGTCGCGCTCGATCATGCGCCGTGCGGAGGCGCGGGCGGCGTCGGACTTGGTCTGGGTGTCGCCGGTGACGTACTCGACCTTCTTGCCGAGGATGCCGTTGCCCTTGAGCGCCTTCGACGAGAAGGTGTTCAGCATGCCGCCGTCGCCCTCGCCGTTCAGGTGCTTGACGGCGAGCTCGTAGGCGCGCAGCTCGTCGGCGCCCTCATCGGCGTAAGGGCCCGTCTGGGGCACGTTGAAGCCCAGCGTGACCGACTTGCCGGTCGGCGCGTTTAGGAACTCGGCGCCCCAGGCATGACGGTGGAAGAAGGTCGGCATGGCCAGGCCGGCGCCCAGTACGGCGCCGCCCTTGAGCAGGCCGCGGCGGCTAAAGGAATGGGTCTTCATGAGGTCCTCCCGAAGCGTCGTGTTCTAGGGTGACCGCTTAACCGGCGTCCGGATAACGGTCGCGCATGGGTCTTTTACCCTGCGGTGACGGTGGACTGTCAGTGTCAAGATATCAATAACCAATTGATTTGCAGCAAAAAATATGTGAATATCACCACAAGAGAAAATGCCAATGTGTCAATGATTGACATTGCGCTGCAACAAGATCCTCGGCCGGAAGGGATTCGAGCATGTCCAAGGCGATCCTCGGCACGCGCATCCGGGAGCGCCGGCGCGCCCTCGGACTGACCCAGGCCGAGCTTGCCCGGCGCGTCGGCATCTCCGCATCCTACATGAACCTGATCGAGCGCAATCGGCGGGGGCTCGCCGGCGCATTGTTGCGCAGCACGGCGGATGCCCTGGCGCTCCGGCTCGACGAGCTCGACGGGGCGGCGGAGCGTCGGCTGCTCGAGTCGCTGGACGAGATCGCCCATACGCCGGAACTCGGCGCGCTCGGCGTCGAGGCCGATAGTGCCGGTGAACTGATCGGTCGCTATCCCGGCTGGGCGCGCGCGCTGTCGGCGCTGGCGCATTCCGAGCGCGAGGCCACCGCGGCCGCGCGAGCGCTGGCCGATCGGCTGACCCACGACCCGTTCCTCGGCGAAACCGTTCACCGGATGCTGACGCGGATCGCGGCGGTGCGATCAGCGGCCGAGATCCTGGCGGACTTTCCCGAGCTCGACGCCGGGCAGCGGGACCGGTTTCACCGAATCATCCACGAGGAAAGCCGGGCTCTGTCCGAGGTGGGCGAGGCGCTGGCGGCCTATTTCGACAAGGTTGACGCACCGGACAGGACGTTGACCCCGCTCGACGAGGTCGAGGCGCTGTTCGACGCTCGCGCCAATCGTTTCGCGGAGATCGAGGCGGCCGCCTCCGGCCTGGCTGACCGTATCGACACGGCTGCACCGGGCGCACGGCGCGGGCGCGCGCAAGAACTGGCCGAAAGAGAACTCGGCCTGGCCGTCGACGCCATCCTCGACCGTCAGGGCGAGGTCGAGACGGCTCCCGGGCGCGCGCGGGCGCGCAAGGCGCTGATGGGGTATGCGGCTGCTGCACTTCTCGCGCCGATGGAAACATTCGGGCCTCGCGCCGCCGCGCTCGGTTACGATATCGAGGCCCTGGCCGAGGCTTTTGCGCTGGACGTCGAGACTGTCTGCCAACGCCTCACCGCCCTGCCCGAGGAGCAGAACGTGCCGCGATTCGGCTATTTCCGCGCCAACGCTGCGGGTACCATCATCGAACGGCGCGGGCTGTCCGGGCTGGTGGCGCCGCGCTACGCCTCGGCCTGCCCCCTCTGGGTGCTTTACTGTGCCCAGCAGTCGCCGGAGGCAGTCATCCGGCAGCGCGTGGTCTTCCCGTCGGGCGCGCGGTTCGTCTTCGTGGCGCGGGCGCGCAACACCGGGCTGACGGGGTTCGGCCGTCCACGGCATTACCTGACGGACATGCTGGCGATGAGCGAGCCGGACGCCCGTCTGACCGTCTATGCGCCCGACGCCGGCGTTCCCGTGGAGGCGGTGGGGCCGGCCTGCCGCATCTGTCCGCGCCGGAGTTGCACGCACCGCGTGGAGGACCCGCTGACGGGCTGACGCCTGTCACGGGCAGACATCGTCGTGCGGATGGCATAAAGTCGTTGGCAAGGCCCGCCGAGACGGTCAGCCGAGGGAGGCACGGGAGGATGGCGGACGCTCCGAGAAAGCGCGTACTGCTGGCGGAGGATGAGCCGAACATCGTCGAGTCGCTGACCTTTCTGCTCGGAAAGGCAGGCTTCGACGTCGTCACCGAGGTGGACGGTCAGGCAGCCCTCGACGCGGTGCTGGCCGCGCCGCCCGATGTGGTGATCCTCGACGTGATGCTGCCGGGGCTCGACGGCTTCGAGATCCTGCGCCGACTCCGGGCGGACGCGCGCGGCCAGTCGCTGAAGGTCATCATGCTGACCGCCAAGGGCCAGCGGGAGGATCGCGAGACGGCACTGCAGAACGGAGCCGACCTCTTCATCACCAAGCCGTTCTCGAATGCCGACGTGATCGGAGCGGTCACGCGGCTGGCGGAGCAGGGTTAAGGGGCGCCGCCATGCGCCAGCGTCCCGACCAGCCGCTCCGCCAGCGCAAGGCCCGTGACCGGGCCCTGATCCTGCCCCTCGTGGGGCTCCTCCTTTTCACGCCGCCGGTTGCCGGGATCTTCGAGGTGGAGGCCCGGGTCGGGGGGGTTCCCTTCCTGCTCGTCTATCTGTTCGCGGTCTGGGCGGTGCTGATCGCCGGGGCGGCCGGGCTGGCCCGCCGGCTGCGCGATATCGATGCGGCCGGCGACGCGGGCGGGGAACGGCCGGACGAGAGCTGATGCTGTCCCTCGATCTCCTGCTCGCCGTCTGCCTCGGCTACGTGGCGCTGCTTTTCCTGCTCGCCTTCTACGTGGACCGGCAGTCCCGCGTCGGCGGGTTGGCGTGGCTCCGCTCACCCGTGATCTACACGCTTTCGATCTCGATCTACTGCACCTCCTGGACGTTCTACGGCGCGGTGGGGTCGGCCGCGCGCAACGGACTCGAGTTCATCACGATCTATCTCGGGCCGACCTTGGTCTTCGTCGGCTGGTGGTGGCTGCTGAGAAAGCTCGTGCGGATCGGACGGGCGCACCGCATCACCTCGATCGCCGACCTGATCTCGTCGCGCTACGGCAAGAGCCCGAGCCTCGCGGTCCTGGTGACGGTTATCGCCG